>JAFZXG010000119.1 GCA_017616925.1 Clostridia bacterium
CCGCAACGCTCTATTTCCGCTCTGCAAGCGTCGCAGGTACAATAATCGTAGTTGTCCATATTCGACAGCATGAAGTAAACGCCTGCGTCGTTACCTACGATCCTTTCTTTGACTTTTTTCACGTACTCGGCACGCATTTCATCGTTGGTAAGACAAAGTTGGTTGCCGTTATCACTCTTATTGTTCATATACCACTCGGGATGTTCCGCACCGTAGGTTTCGTAAGGTAAAAGCACCAGATTCGTATGCCCGTCGAGTATCCAGTCGGTCTGATTGACGAATCTGTTCACCATCTTCATGCGTGTGTTGAATAAACTATCCTTGAACGTCCAGTCGTAACGCACGCAACGCGATTCTATCTGCGGAATTATCGTTATATCCATTTCGTAATATGGCACGACAAGCACTTTGTCTATAACATAGCAGTTCTGCGAATAACATTCGTACCCGAGTACCTGCGAAAGATATTCGTAAACGCCGTATAACGTGCCGTACGCCTGACTCTCTTTCGCACCGCATATGAAAATATTGCCGTTTTCGGTGAAAAGACGGTAACCCGACCTATGATATTCTTCGTAAGTTATTTCATTACGCGTCCGATTGAAAAATACCGTATGACCGATCGAGAAATAGTTGTCCCCTTTTACTATGTCCGCTTCGCTGACTATCGGAAGGCGGAAACCCGTGGATTCAAGAAGCAACGTCTGCAATTCACCCGCCGCAAACATTTCGTTCTGCGTCGCTTCGGACGAAACGACGATCTTGTAATTCGACTTATTCTGCGCGATAACGTATTTACCTTGCACCCTTTTTTTATCGCCCTTATAAACGCCCGCTTTTACTTCGGTATTCAGGTTATATATGTTTCCGTCAACCTGTAAATCGGCGTTTTTACTCCCGTTTTCAGAACCGTTTTCACCGCCGCAGGCAAATAATCCGAACGTAAGTAAAATTGCTAAAATCAACGATAATATCTTTTTCATTTTATTTGTTCACCCCCACGTTTACGGTATAATCGACCAAAGCGATATTGCCCGCTTCGTCAAATGCAAAGTACCTGATAATGTAATTTCCGTACATAGTGAATTTATAGTCGCCACCGATCGTCACTTCAGATAAAACGCCGTTCGGACTTAATACGTACGCCTTTTTAACGATCTTATCGGGTGCCGAAACGTTATCGGCTACTGTAACAGACGAAATCTTTACCGTTTCGTTCAGCGAATATCCTTTTTTATATCCGCCCGACACGGTTATCGTCGGTTTAACGTTGTCGGGTAAAGATACGTTTTTGATAATTTTGTTAGTTCTGTCCGAATCGTCGGTCGCCGAATAAATAACGATATATTCGCCGAATCTATCGAGAACCGTTTCGTAAACTTCGGTTGCGTCAAGCCCGTTGATCTCTTTCCCGTTTTTATCTCTGACAAAAACCCAGTTCGTCCCGTCCGAATACTGCATAGAAACCGTAATACTCGCAACGTTGCCAAGAACGTCGTACGCTTTTGCGGTGGCGGTCTTAAACGTATCGTTTATCGAAAGACGCGTTACGAGCGGCGAAAGGATCATTTCAGGCGCGCTGACATCACGGTACAGATTACTTAAAGCCTGATTGTTTATCTGCTTTACCGTAAAGTCGAATCCGTCGCCGCCGGTTATATTCCCGAATAAAATATTACAATATACGTATTCCGAAAATCCGTTAAACACGCTGCCGTCCGCATACGTCTTCGCGCTGTCGAAAATTCTGCCGAGATAGTCTTCCCAAACGAATAAGGTCTTGTTATACCCTATCGTGAAAGAAACTTTCGTTCCGTTCTCGATAAGCGCGGAATTCATTACGTTTTCAGCACCGCCGTTTATCGAACAGTAGAGTGCGCCCGCGTATCTGAACGCAAATTCCACACGCTTATTTTCGTCTTCCGCATCGGTTACGGAAACAGTCACCTTATCGACGTTAAACGCGTCTATATCGAAAGCAAACACGAGTTTAAGCGTGTCCGAATAAATCGGTTTTACAAAGTCCGCTCGTGCGTTGTTTTCTGTCGCTTTGAGGATTATGCCGCCGACGTCTCTTTCGGTTTCTATGCCGCTGCCGACAAAATATTTATCCATCAGCAACCTGTTGCCGTCTTTAACGATAACTCCCGTTACTTCTTTCGTTACCGTCATATTTCTTCCGCTCGGCGCTTCAAACACATATTCGACGGTAATGATCCCGCCGTCTGTTTCAACACTTGCGGTATAATCGTATCCGTCAAGCAAACGTCTGCCGTTTTTATCGGTGATATATACGCTTGCTCCGACCGTCGTTCCGCCTGCCGCGTAATCGATCGCGAAACTTTCGGGTAAAGCATATTCGATACCGTCCACAAAATATTTCGGAAGATCGGGATCTTCGGGAACGACGAGTTCTTCGGACATGGTTACGACGACGCCGTACGATACGGTTTCCGTGTCTTTCAGATAATCCTTAAAAGTGTAAGTTACCGTATATTCGCCTTCTTCCGTTGGTACGAAAGAATTACGTTCGAGTACGGATTTTTCTCCGGACGGAGAAGTCAGTGCGATTTCGGTTAGTACTTCGCCGCTACCGCCGCCTACATTAAGTACGGGTTTGATCGCGACCGCTTTACCAATTACTGTGTTATCGGCGCCCGCACCGAGAGTATAGGTTATCGGAACGGCGTTTTCGGCGACGGTTACTTTTACCGTCTTAACGCCGACGCTTCCGAACCTATCCGTCGCGGTATATTCTACGGTATATTCGCCGGCAAGTAACGGAACGAAACAGTTATCGATCACGTCGATCTCGCCTTGACCTTTTCTTCCGTAAGAATAGAATACTCTTGCCGTGACTTCGGCTTGATCAAAATAGGAATCGATCGCTTTACAAGGGAATAATCCGTAAGCCTTACCTACGACTCCGACGGGAATACCGCTTTCGGGAATATCCACGGTTATTTCCGGATCGCCGCCGACGAAAATATGTTCATCTCCCGCAAAAGACGTACCCGCTATTGATATTATCGTATATTCCGCAGACGTACCCGCAATACCGCTTATCGAAACGGATAAATAGCACTCTCCCGTCGTGAAGCCCGACCAAAGTGTAAGATAATAATTCGGATCATCAAAATCGGCTATCATATAATCATGCACTTCAACGCTCCACGGACTATATGAATTTGCAGAATACAGTCTTTTCTCCGCATAATCGAAAGATATGCTTAAAATTGCGTTTTCCAGATTTCCAAGTTCGGGTTTGCCCCTGAAATCAAATAACCCGGGGAATCCCCAAATAGTTTGCCAACCGCCGTAAAGGCCGCCCATGGTCTGACCTACGGCACCCGTTTTTATATAAGAACCGTGTATAGATCCGTCGGTCTTTTCAACGCAGTTGACGGTTACGACGTTCGTCGGATCGTAAGCGTCCGTAAGTCTGATATTTATTGCCGTAAACGCCTTAACGCCGAGCGACGCCGCGTCGCCGAAGAACTCTATCAGCGGAATATCTCTGGTCAATTTGTTAAGATCTATTTTCTTTCTGTAAACCAGTTCGGAGTTGTTTGCACCGGTCACCACGTGAACGCCTGTTATCTTATCTGTAGACGCCGCGCTACCGTAACTTACCGAGTTGAAATTCGGATCGTAATCGAACGCCGTACTGCCCGTATCGACGATTCTTACCTTTTTCTCCGCGTAACAGGATTGACCGTCTATTTCCGCTTTGTATTCCACGGTGTAAACGCCTAACTCGTCAAAAACGAAATTGCCGTTTACGTAACATTTACCCGTAGGCGAAATTATCTTTGACGTCGCCGTACTCGACTGTCCGCTCAGGTAGAAATCGATCACGGGTATGCTTACCTTCGTGCCTATCCGCAAAACGTCGGGAAGATCTATCGAGTCGTGCGCGACGAAATTATCGTCTACGGTGAAATGTTTTTCGTACTTTTCGGTAACGTATGGGCAATTACTGAAATAAGTTACCGTATACTCGCCCGCGTCGCGAAGCAACACGCTGTTCACGCGGGTAGCAGTAAGATTTTCATAGCCGTTATAGATCGCACCGTCTTTATAGACGTTTACCGAAACGTCTTCGCTTTTACCGCTGACGAATATTTTGCTTTCGACGTAAGCGGACGGCAAAGTTAATTGCGTGTTCGCACCGAAAAGGTCACCCTCGATCTCAGAAGAGAGTTTATATTCCGTACGGGCGGTAACAACGTCGTAGCAAGCAACGTTCAGATAATTTTTGGTTACCTTCCCGTTACGCGCTTTATAAGAGTATTCGATCTTGTAATTACGTCCGCTTTCCGCGGGAACGAAAAATAACGACTGCGAATACCCGTCGTTTAAAAGAACGTTGTCTTCTTCGTCGTAAACCTTTATATTTACGTCTGAAGGATCAAGCAATCCTTCCGCAAGATTATATAGGTAAGGACGCGGGATGATATACGCGACGCCCGCACGGGAATACGTTTCGCTCGGAATAACGAGATTAGTATTCCATTCCGAATAAGTATGTCCCTTGAGCGAAGTGCCGTTTATACTTTTCACGACAATACCCGCACCTGCGGTTTTGTCTATTTTTTCAAAACGGAAGGAAAGGTCGTACACTTCGAATCCCGTAAACTTTTCGGTTTCCTTACCGTCGTTTTCACCTGCCGCGAAAGACCAGATCAGAGTTCCGTCGATATAAAACGAATAAGAATCGGGATCGAAATCCACCGTTTGGTCGTCACCCACGCGTCTTATCGTATATACACCTTCGGCGTTTGCGATCTTCGTTCTTCCTTTTACGCCCTGATTATACGCGTCAAAACCGTAGCCGCCGTAATAGATACCCGCAATATCGTCATTATGGCGAACGCTCGCGTTGACTTCCGTTTCCGAATAGGCAAGATTCAGTTCCAGCGTGTCTAAGGTGTTTACGTCCTTAATCACCATCTTTACGTTGCTGCCGACGTCTGCCGACAAAAGCGAAAACGTAACCGAAAAGCGACCGGAAATCGAATTTTTAAATCCGAAAGAACCGCCTTCTGTAGTCGTATACGCTTTCAGTCCGTCGGAATTATAAGCGGTCTGAAGATCCGTGCCGTCGCACTCGAAAAGATCGAGAATAAATTCTTCCGCGTAAGCCGGTTTGCCGCTTAAAAACCCGAAAACCGATGCAGATACGATCATAAAAAACGATAATATCACTATCAGAACCGTTTTCAGTTTTTTCGTTCTCATATTCTTTATTTACCTCATTTATACGTATTTTTATTTTCAGCCTTTTAAACCGCC
>JAFZXG010000120.1 GCA_017616925.1 Clostridia bacterium
GAGAAAATCAGGCAGCATAATACAGATAAACAGCAAGTCGGGAAGAAAAGGAAGTTATAAGAACGGCGCTTACGCGGCGAGTAAGTTCGGCGGCGTAGGTCTTACGCAGAGTTTAGCGCTCGAATTTGCGGATCAGGGCGTCAGAGTCAACTGTATCTGCCCCGGCAATATGCTTAACTCACCGCTTTGGGTGAACAGTTTATTCAAGCAGTACGCCGCCAACCAAGGCATAACCGAAGAACAGGTAAGGGAAAAATATATAAACCAAGTTCCCATGAAACGTTCTTGCGAATACGAAGACATCGAAAACGCCATGGTGTTTTTGGCCTCCGACTACTCGTCCTATATGACGGGGCAGGCTATAAACGTTACCGGCGGACAACAGATGTAAGGAACTAAAAATGAAGGAAGACGACGGAGTTCACCGACGAAGGCGAAAGAAAAAGGAAAAGAAGAGGATAACCATCTTCAATCCCGAACTTTCCCGTCAATATTATACTTTATTTTACCGTTACGACAGGGGGAAAGTGGTAACCGAAAATAAAGAGGAAGATAAAAAATGAATTTTAACCTTATGCACCCCGCGGAACAGATAGTTCTGCTTTTAAGCAGGGTATATCAGAAAGGACTTACCACCACTTCGGGCGGAAACCTGTCGATAAAGGACAGCGAAGGGGTTATATGGATCACTCCTTCGGGAATAGACAAGGGCTCGCTTACCCCCGCCGATATATGCAAGGTACTTCCCGACGGCACGGTGATAGGAAAATACAGACCGTCCGTGGAACTTCCTTTCCATAAACTCGTGTACGAGACTCGTCCCGACGTTTCCGCGGTACTCCACGCGCACCCGCCGGCACTCGTGAGTTACAGTTTAATAAGGAAGATCCCCGAAATAAAGGTGATACCTTCGAGTCTCACAAAAGTCGGCATAGGCATCGCGAAGTACGAAGTTCCGGGCAGCGACAAACTCGCCCAGAGAATAGTTCACGAGATAAAGAAAGGGCTTAACGTCGTTATTATGGAAAACCACGGCGTTATAACCTGCGCGGACAACCTGTTCGAAGCGTTCAAGCGTTTCGAGACCTTAAACTTCATCGCGGGACTCAATATCACCGCGTCGATTTTGGGGAAACCCGAAGCGCTTACCGAAGAACAGTTCGAACTTCAGGACTTAAAGGGAACGGATCCGCTCGGCGAATTTATTCCGACGAATTATTCTTCGGACGAACGGACTTTGAGAAAGGAAATGTGCGCTTTGATCCACAGGGCGTACGATCAGAACTTATTTACGAGTGCGCAGGGAACTTTCTCGGTAAGGCTTGACGACCATACTTTCCTTATCACGCCGTATAACGTGGACAGAAAGTATATCGAACCCGAAGATCTCGTAAGGATAGAGTTTAACTACAGGGAAGCGGGCAAGACGCCGAGTAGAAGCGTCGGACTTCATAAACTTATTTACGACGAACACCCCGAAATAAAGGCGATAACGGTCGCGCATCCGAGACATCTGCTTGCGTTCGCGATAACGCACACGCCTATCGACAGCAGAACGATCCCCGAATCGTACATTTCGCTGCGCGACGTGGTGAGAGTGCCTTACGGCACGAATATTTCCGATCCCAAGAAGATCTCGGACAGCATCACCGAACACTCGCCCGTGGTGATAGTCGAAAACGACAGCGTTATAAGTACGGGAAGTTCTTTAATAAACGCGTTCGACAGGCTTGAAGTCGCGGAATTTACCGCGAACACCATGATCCACGCGAATATGATAGGCAAGACGGTCATGATAAGCGACAAGGAAGTGTCCGACATAAACAAGGCGTTCCATCTCAAATAAAAAGGGAAAAGAGTTAGTTATGAAAAGTGCGGTAAAGGACTTAATAGACATATCGACTTACGCGGGCAACCGCGTGGACTACACGCAGGGCGGCGGCGGCAACACTTCCGTAAAGGATTTCGGCGCGGGGCTTATGCTTATTAAAGCGTCGGGATATAAACTGAAAGACATCGACGAAAAGACGGCTTATGTCGCGGTAGATCTCGGAAAAATAAAAGGGTATTACGGATCGGTCGATCTTTCGGTCGAAAAAGATTACGAAAAGGAAAGCGGACAGATCGCAAAAGATTCGGTCGTCGCCCTTCCCGGTATGCCCGCGCTTCGTCCTTCCGTGGAAGTGGGATTCCACGCTATTTTAAAAAAATACGTCGTGCATACCCACTCGGTCTACGCGAATATTCTGACCTGCAGTTTAGAAGGCGAAAAGATCGCCGAAGAGATATTTAAGGAAAAGGATTACGGCTTTATATTCCTGCCGTACATAAATCCCGGATTTTCTTTGACTCTCGCGATGATGAGCGCGATAGAAAAATACGAAAAAAACACGGGCAAGTTCCCCGAAGTGATCTTTATGAAAAATCACGGACTCGTGGTGACGGGCGACGATAAAGAGAGAGTAAAAGCGGTAAATACCGACGTTAACGAAACCATAAGAAAGCGTTTCGGATTAAAGGACGACTTTAAGAGCGTTTCTTTAAAGGAAGAAAACGGCGGATTCGTTTCCGAAACGCCGATAATCGCGGAATACTTAAAGAAAAACGAACTTTCGCTTGCGACCTTAAACGCCAAACCGCTTTATCCCGACCAACTCGTGTATCTTAACAATCTTCTGATAAACACCCCGGACAAAATGGCGGTTTCGGGCGGGAAAGTTAAATATAACGCCGAACTTCCGCAAGCGACGACGTTAGAAGAAACGCTTGCGGCGTATATATTCGTTCTCTCCGCGGTGGAGAAAAACGGGCTTAGACTTTCCACTATGAACGAAAAGGAAGTGGACTTTATAAACAACTGGGAAGCGGAAAAGTATCGCAGATCGGTGAAGTAATATCTTGCGCGGGGGTATCTCTGCGCAATTTCGGATTTAAAAGAAAAAAAGGGAGTTTTATTATGAAAACGAAAGCAGTAAGACTTTACGGCAAAGAAGACCTAAGATTAGAAGAGTTCGATCTTCCGGAGATCAAGGACGACGAGATACTTGCGCGTGTAGTTTCGGACAGTATCTGTATGTCGTCTTTTAAGGCGGCGGAACAGGGTGCTGCCCATAAGAGAGTTCCCGATAACGTTGCGGAAAACCCGATAATAATAGGACACGAGTTCTGCGGCGATATCGTGAAAGTCGGCAAAAAATGGCGGGGCGAATTCAAAGAAGGCGAAAAATTCGGTATCCAACCCGCGAGAGAAGGAACGGTGCTTGCCGCGGGGTATTCGTTTAACTATATAGGCGGGGATGCGCAGTATGTAATAATCCCCAACGAATATTTAGAGTGCGGCGGCATACTGCACTATTCGGGCGAAAGTTATTATAAAGCGTCTCTCGCCGAACCCGTTTCCTGCATAATCGCGGGCTATCACGAGAATTATCACTCGATCTACGAAAAACACACTCACGAAATGGGGATAAAGAAAGGCGGCGCGGTCGCGATACTCGCGGGCGTAGGTCCTATGGGACTCGGCGCGATCGATTACGGTATCCACTGCGACAGGAAACCTTCCTTGATAGTCGTCACCGATATAGATCAGGCAAGACTCGACAGAGCCGCGCAACTTCTCACGGTCGAAGAAGCGGCGAAAAACGGCGTAAAACTCGTTTACGTCAACACTTCTGATTTAGAAGATCCCGTAGCGTATATGAAGGGAATAAACGGCGGCAAGGGATTCGACGACGTGTTCGTGTACGCGCCCGTATCCGCACTCGTCGAACAGGGCGACGCGCTTTTAGGCGACGGTGGGTGTCTTAACTTCTTCGCGGGCCCCATAAAGACCGATTTTTCGGCGAAGTTCAATTTCTACGACGTGCATTACGCGTTCCACAGGATCACGGGGACTTCGGGCGGGAACACCGACGATATGAAAGAAGCGATACGCCTTGCGGGAGAAGGCAGGATCAATCCCTCGATCATGATCTCTCACGTCGGCGGGCTCGACAGCGTGGTGGATACCACTCTTAATCTTCCGAACATAAAGGGCGCGAAGAAACTCGTTTACACTCACGTTTCCATGCCCATGACCGCGATCGCGGACTTCGAAGAGTTGGGCAAGACCGACAAGTTCTATAAAGATCTTGCGGACATCTGCAAAAAACATAACGGTATCTGGTCGGACGAGGCGGAAAAATACCTTCTCGCCAACGCGAAGAAAATATAAACTACTTAGTAAAAAAAATTCAAGGAGATAGAAAATGGCTGTTGCTGTTGCTATGCCCAAGCAGGGCATAACTGTTGAAAGTTGCATACTGACAAAATGGAACGTAAAGGTGGGCGATACGGTAAAAGAAGGAGATATTCTCTTTTCTTTCGAGACCGATAAATCGTCCATCGACTACGCGGCGGAAGCGTCGGGCGAAGTTCTCGCCACCTTCTTTAACGAAGGCGACGAAGTGCCCGTCCTTACCAACGTGGCGGTTTTAGGTAAGAAAGGCGAAGATATTTCGGCTTTCACGCCGAACGGATCGGCACCCAAGGCGGAAGAAGTCAAACCCGAAGAAAAAGCGGAAGTAAAGAGCGCACCCAAGGTCGATCCTGCGAGCGTGAACGCCACGCCCGTAACGATGCCCAAGTCGGGTATCACGGTCGAGAGTTGTATTCTTACGAAGTTCTCGGTAAAGGTCGGCGACACCGTAAAGGTCGGCAATCCCTTATTCTCTTACGAGACCGATAAATCGTCTTTCGATTTAGAATCCGAAGTCGCGGGCGAAGTTCTTCAGATATTCTATAACGAAGGGGACGAAGTTCCCGTCGGAAACAACGTTCTGGCGATAGGCGAACACGGGGTAGACGC
>JAFZXG010000121.1 GCA_017616925.1 Clostridia bacterium
AAGATGATGAGTAATTATTGATATTTGTAATGTGATATCAGTAAGTACATGAATATACGCTCCGCTAAATAGCGGGGCGTTTTTACTTTTAAAAACTTATTATTAAAACATATTACCCTACGTTCCGAAATAAACTTTTATTATGAGACTTTCGGAACTAAAAGTCGGGGAGAGTGCGACTGTGGACAGAATAGGTACGGGCGAAAAAGAGCGCGAACGCCTGTTTTCTATGGGACTTACCGAAGGCGTAACCGTTACCGTGGTAAAAAAATCGCCGTTCGGTTCGCCGACGCTTATAAAGGTGAGAGATTTTTACCTTGCGCTACGGACGGATACTCTAAAAAGGATCGCGGTCAAAGTATGAATATACTTTTAGTCGGAAACCCCAACTGCGGTAAGACCACGCTTTTTAACGAACTCACGGGCTTACACAGAAAGACGGGCAACTTTGCGGGCGTAACGACCGACGTAAAGTCCGGCGAATTAAAAAAAGATAAGGACGTTAAAATAACCGATATTCCGGGGATATACTCGTTGTCTCCTAATTCCGCGGATTCCGAAAATGCGGTAAGAGAGATCAAAAAAGCCAAAGCCGACGTCATTATAAACGTTATCGACGGGACGGACTTAGAGCGCAGTCTGTATCTGACCGCGCTTTTATCTAAACTTACGATCCCGACCGTGATAGCCGTGAATATGTACGACGACCTACTTAAAAACGGGGCAAGGATAGACGGGAAACGGCTTTCGGAACTTTTCGGTATGCCCGTGATCTTTATTTCCGCGCTAAAAAGAATAAACCTTGACAAACTCGTCTCGACGGCTAAAAAGCACAGGGAAAAACCGAACGGAAACGCCTATAACGAAACGACGGAAATATTTACGCTTATCGAAAGGAATATAGGCAAAATAATAGTAAAAAAACAGACTAAAAGAGAAAAATTTACTTTAAAGATTGACGGCGTACTTCTCAATAAATATCTCGGTATTCCCGCGCTGTTTCTGATAATCACCGCGGTATATTTTTTAACTTTCAGAATAGGCGGCGCGGCAACGAAAGTTTTGGAAAACGCGGTCGGTAACATCTCTGCTACTTTAAAAACCGTTATGACGCGGCGCGGATTTTCGGAGTGGTTTATTTCGCTTATTACGGGTGCGGTAATAAACGGCGTGGGTGCGGTGCTTTCGTTTCTGCCGCAGATACTCGTTTTATTTTTACTTATGGCGATAATCGAAGAGAGCGGGTACGCCGCGCGTATCGCTTTTCTCACCGACAGCATTTTTAGAAAGGTGGGACTCGGCGGAAAATCGGTCATACCGCTCGTTTTATCCTGCGGCTGTACCGTTTCCGGTATCACCGCCGCGAGAACGATAGAAGATCCGTCAGAACGTAAAAGGACGATATTCCTTACCGCGTTTATGCCGTGCGGGGCGAAAACGGCGGTGTTCGGCTGGCTTTCGTTCGTGCTGTTCGGCGGAAATCCTTTCGTACCCGCCATAATGTACTTTGCGGGTATTACGGCGACGATAATTTTCGGAAAGATACTCTTAAAAGCGGATAAAAGAGGTTCGGACGGCAGATTTTATCTTGAAATGCCGAATTACAGATTCCCGTCTTTTAAGGACGTGTGGCGAGTTCTTGCGGATAAAACGCGGGAGTTTTTGCTGAAAGCGGGTTCGGTCGTGTTTGCGGTATCTTTGATACTGTGGTTTTTAAAAAATTTCGGTTTTTCGGGATACGGTGCGGGAGAGAACTGTTTTCTTTTCTTACTCGGTAACGCCTTAAAATATCTCTTTTATCCCTTGGGTTTCGGCAATGCCGAAGCGTCCGTGGCGCTTTTGTCGGGAATACTTGCGAAAGAGTCCGTCGCCGAAACTCTGCGAATACTGTCTTCCGACGTTCCGTCGCTGTTTAACAGCGGATTTTCGGCGGCGGCGTTCACGGCGTTCTTGCTTTTATCGCCGCCCTGTATCGCCGCGCTATCGGTTGCGAGATCGGAACTCGGCAACAAAGATTTTTTTAAAATGATCGTCTTTCAGTTTTTCGCGGGTTATTCCGTCGCGCTTACGATAAACCTTCTGGGGATCGTTTTTTATTCCCGCAACTTGATTTTATATTCGATAACTGTTATAATGATTCTCGTGGCGGTAATATTATTCCGCCCGAAAAAAAGGAGATATCTATGCGCGACGAAACGGGTAAAACGCAATACGACTACATGAGAGAGTCCGACTATAAGGAAGAGGACGCGCTCTTTCCCGAAGAGATAAGAGAAGGTGTAAAAAAGACCGAAAAGGAAGAATATTTCGAGTTTTACGACGACGTTAAAACGTCCATAAAAGAAGACTGGTGATTCTATAAAAAACACAAGGTTTCCGCACGCTTAAGCGACGCGGAAATTTTTTAAAAATTTTAAAAAACCTATTAAAATCATTGACATATTTATTCGTTTTTTTTATAATATATTTCGTTGTAAAAAAGTTTAGTTTTATTAAACTTTTAGTCTAAAATCTCTAAACTTTTAAGTTTGGGCGGTAGGCGATGGTAATAGGGGAAAAAATAAAAGATTTAAGGCTTTCCTGCGAACTCACGCAGGAAGAACTCGCCGACAGATGCGAACTCACCAAGGGGTACATTTCACAACTTGAAAACGACCTTACAAGCCCTTCTATCGCCACGCTTATAGATATTCTTTCGGCTTTGGGGACTGATCTGAAAGAGTTTTTTTCAAGCGACGAGACCGAAGAGAAGG
>JAFZXG010000122.1 GCA_017616925.1 Clostridia bacterium
AAGTGGGCGGTGTATTTTCTAAAAGAGTGGAACGAATCGTGCGAAAACGTATGGTGTTTCAATATGGACGAATGGGCGGACGCCGAAGGGAACACCATCACGGGCGAAGCGTCTTTTCAAAGCGCTATGGAACAGGCGTTCTACAATCCTTTGGGCGATAAGACCGTACCCGTTTCGCACAGAAATTTCGCGACGAAGGACAACCTTCCCGCTTACCCCGAAAAGATAGCGAAATTACGCAAAGAAGGCGCGAAACTCGTTCTCGTTTACGGTATAGGAAGGATGTGTCATATCGCTTTCTGGGAACCCACGATAGGCGCGGAGTTCGATTCGGACGAAGAGTGGAAGAAACAGCCTTATAGGATCGCGGTAAAACTTCACCCGCTTACCATTGAACAGAACGCCATAACTTCGTTTAAGTCGAGAACGACTATCGTTCCGTGCAGAGCGAATACGATGGGACCGGGACTTATGTTCTCGGCGGACTACGCAATAGGCGGTGCGGACGGCGCGTTATCCCGCGGTATGCAATGGCAAGGTATGAGTCTTTGGATGACTTTGCGTTACGCGCCCACGAGATTCGTGACGTCGAGTTTTATTCCTACTCTTCCCGGCAAACTATTCTTCTTAAAAGAACTTGCCGGACCTTTGAATCCCGAAGCAAATTAAAACCGCCTGATAAACGCGAATTAAGGTTGACGCGCTTGACTTTGCGCGTCAACCTTTGTAAAATATAGATATGGAATCAAAAAGCGAAATGGAAAAAATGTTTGCGGGGGAACTTTATTCTCCCGCAGATCCCGTATTGCACGCGCTTCATTTAAAAGCGGAAAAACTGTTTGAAAAATACAACAAGATCCCTGCTAAAAAGGCGAAGAAACGCGATGAAGCGATAAAAAAACTCTTAGGCAAAACGGGCGAAAAAATCAAGGTTGAAACGCCCTTTTTCTGCGATTACGGATCGAATATCGAAGTGGGTGAGAATTTTTACGCAAACTACGGCTGTATTATTCTCGACGTAAACAAAGTAAAGATCGGCAAGAACTGTATGCTTGCGCCTAACGTCGGCATTTATTCCGCAACGCATCCCGTAAAAGCCGAAGAACGTTATTTGGGCAAGGAATTAGGGCTTCCCGTAACTATCGGCGATAACTGCTGGATAGGCGGCGGCGCGGTGATCTGTCCCGGAGTAACGATAGGCGATAACGTGGTCGTAGGCGCGGGAAGCGTGGTTTCTAAAGACGTTCCGTCAAACGTGGTGGTCGTGGGAAATCCCGCAAGGATCATACGTCGATTCGATAAAAGCGAAGGTGAAAAATGAAAAAGTTTATTATGTACGGCGCGGGAAATATCGGGCGCGGGTTTATCGGTCAGTCCTTTTCAGCTGCGGGTTATAAGGTAGGTTTCGTCGATATCAACATGGAAGTTATCGACGCACTCAACAAAGACGGCGAGTATCCCGTAAACGTCGTTACGACGAATAAAAACGAAGAGATATCGGTAAAAAACGTTTACGGTATCGACGGTAAGGACGTCGGACTCGTATCGGACGAGATCGCGGGCTGCGACCTTATGGCGACAGCGATAGGCGTGAACGTCCTTAAATTTATCGCGAGACCTATCGCCGAAGGCATTAAAAAACGCGCGGAAAACGGCGGAAGGCCGCTTAATATTATTATCTGCGAAAACCTTATAGGCGCGGACGAATACCTGCGTGGACTCGTGCTTAAAGAGATACCCGAACTTACCGATTTCGTAAACGAAAAAGTCGGATTTATAGAGGCGAGTATCGGGCGTATGGTACCCGTTATGACGGACGAGAAAAGGGCGGGGAAACTTCTTCGCGTGTACGTCGAACCGTACAATGTCCTTCCCGTCGATAAGGCGGCTTTTAAGGGAGGAATTCCTTCCGACGTGCCGAACTTGTATCCTTATACGCCGTTTAATCTGTTCATACAGAGAAAACTGTTTATGCACAATATGAGCCACGCTCTTTGCGCTTATCTCGGAAATCTGCGCGGATATTCCTACGTTTACGAATCGGTAAACGATTTCGATATCAGATATTGCGCTTTCCGCGCGCTCGTCAGTTCCGCGCTTGCGGTGGCGAAGGAGAACGGTGCGGAGATAGCGCCGCTTTTAGATCACGCGGACAATCTTTTATACAGGTTTAAGAATACCGCGCTTGCGGATACCGTTGAGAGAGTAGGTAAGGATACCAAGAGAAAACTCGGTCCTAACGACAGGCTTATAGGCGCGCTTAAACTCTGCGAAAAATACGGGATCGACGCGTCTTGTATCTGCATCGGCGTCGCCGCGGGATTCTTGTTCGCGCCCGAAACCGACGCTTCGAGTACGGAAGTCAGCGCGTTCGCAAGGGAAAACGGCATAAAGAAGGCGTTAAAGGAAATCTCGGATTACGAAGGGAAATACGTTTCGTCCATAGAGAGAGTGTATAACGCGTTACTTGACGGGAAAACGCTTGCGGAGATCGTTGCCGAAACGGACGATATCGCAGGCAAAAATATTAAAGTTTAAGTGAAATTATGAGAAAAGGTATAGCAGTAGCAGGCACGGTGCTTGCAGACAAGATAAACGTAATAAAAGCCTACCCCAAAGCGGGCGAACTTACGCAGATCAAAAGCGTGAGTCTTTCGGTTGGCGGTCTCGTGCCAAACGTAGGTATCGACCTGAAAAAGATAGATCCCGATTGTACCGTTTACGCCTGCTGTAAGGTCGGTTGTGACGGTGAGGGCGAGTTTATTAAATCCGAACTCGGTAAGAACGGGCTCGATCTTTCGGGGCTTAAGACTTCAGAAACCGAAAGGACGAGTTTTACCGACGTTATGAGTATAGCGGGTGGGGAAAGAACTTTCTTTACTTACGCGGGTGCTTGCGCCGAATTCGGTGAAAAAGACGTCGATCTCGATTTGATTAACGCCGAAATGTTGCATTTGGGGTATTTTCTTTTACTCGATAAGATCGACGGCGGCGACGGGGAAAAGATACTTAAAAAGGCAAAAGAAAAAGGCGTAAAGACTTCGATCGATCTCGTCAGCGAGAATTCGGACAGATATTCACTCGTGATCCCGTGTTTAAAATACACCGATAACCTTATCGTGAACGAGATCGAAGCGGGAAAACTTGCGGGGATAGAGCCGAAAAAAGAAAACGTACGGAAGATATGCGAGACTCTTAAACGTTTGGGCGTTTCGGAACGGGTTATTATTCATATGCCCGAATTCTGTGCTTGCGCGGGAAAAGACGGCTATATCGAAATGCCGTCTCTCGAACTTCCGGGCGGCTACATAAAGGGCGCTACGGGTGCGGGAGACGCTTTTTGCGCCGGAGTGCTTTACGGTATATATAAAGGGTTTACCGATAAAGAAATCCTTGAATTTTCGACGCAGACGGCGGCGGTCTCTCTAAAGACTGCGGACGCGGTGTCGGGACTTATGACCGAGAGCGATATAAGAGAGTTCTGCAAAGTTTTCGGCAGAAAAAAGATTTAATGAAAAAGCAAATGTAAGATATGATAAAATATTTTATAGGTGTATTTAATATCATTTTTATGATATTATAGCGAAAAATATAAAGGAGAAAATTATGAAAACTGTAAAAGACAAGTATTTGGTAGTAGGCGCGGATTTTGCGGGATTTCCGCTTAAAGAAGTCGTCGTAGAACATTTACAAAAGAAGGGTTGGAAAATACTCGATCTGGGCGTTAAAAAGGACAGTGATCCTAAAGACA
>JAFZXG010000123.1 GCA_017616925.1 Clostridia bacterium
ACGTTTCCGAAAACGGCGTCGTCGAAAGTTATATTCACCTGGGCGGTAAAGTCGGCGTTATGGTGGAAGTAGTCGGTTGCACCTGCGAATCCACTCACGAACTCGCGCACGACGTAGCGTTGCAGATAGCCGCGCAGAAACCGCTTTATCTGAACGCGTCGGAAGTTCCCGCGGAAGTTCTCGAACACGAGAAAGACATTTTAAGGGCGCAGGCATTAAACGAAGGCAAGCCCGCGGCGATCGTCGATCGTATGGTCGAAGGCAGAGTCAAGAAGTATTACGACGAATTCTGTTTATTGAATCAGGCGTTCGTCAAAGATCCTTCGCTTACGATCGAAAAACTCGTAAAGAGTTATTCGGACAAGATGGGCAAGACGCTTTCGATAAAGAGATTCGTGCGTTACGAAATGGGCGAAGGCTTAGAGAAGAGATCGGATAACTTCGCCGAAGAAGTTGCCGCGCAGATGAAAAAATAATTAAAAAGAATTGCGAAAAGAGTCCTTTGCGGCTCTTTTTGTTTAAGGAGAGAAAAATGTATAAGTTTAAGGAAGGTTCGGTCGTCGTTTTTTACGGAGACAGTATCACGAATAACGGTTTATGGGTAAGAAGGGTTTACGATTACTACTTAAACACCGCGAAGATAAAGTGCCTTATGTACAACCTTGGGGTTTCGGGTAACTCTTCGGAACGTGCGTATGCGAGAATAGATAAGGTGTTCGAAGTCGAACCCACCGACGTAGTGATAATGTTCGGTATGAACGACGTTTCGTATTCGTCCTTTAATAAAGGCGGGTTTACCGACGACGACGTTAAGGCGTTAAGAGAACACAGGGACAGAAACTTCGAGTGCTATAAAAAGATCGTCGCCGAACTTTCGCAAAAGGGCGTAAATATTATTTTTTGTACGCCGACTATATGCGACGAACTGTCTAGCGGCGAAACCCCGAATCCCGTGGGCGTAAACGGCGCTATAAAAGAGATCTCGGACAGAATGCTTGAGCTTGCCAAAAGTTACGGCGGGAACGTAGTCGATTTCAACGCGGCGTTCTTCGAGGCGCATAAGCGCGCGTATAAGGAAGGCGGATCGCTTATAGGGAACGACAGGGTACACCCGAACGCCGTCGGATACGAGTTTATGGCGAAGTATTTTCTGTTCTCACAGGGATTCGATATAAAATACGATCTTACCTACGGAGAACTTAAAAAAGAATCCGAAAAACCGTATTCCGCGTGGGAAGAAAAGCGGCGCGAACTCGAATTGAAGGCAAAAGCCTGCGATTACGCACGGTACGACTATTTTTGGAATATTAAGGGCGAAGACGAACTTGTTGCTGCAGTAGAAAAAGCAATCGAGACTCACGAAGCGTCGTCTTGGGCGAAAGGGGACGTACTTAAAGGCGTGGAACAAATGTTCAAAGATTTTCTGAACGGACGCGAAGACGCGGGAAAGTATTACGACGAATATATCGCCTATACCAAAACCGCGATGAAATAAAAAGCGAAACGGAAAAAACAATTTTAGGAATAAGTACCGTATTAAGCCAAAGGCGACCGAGTTTTTCGGTCGCCTTTAATATATAAATACAAAAGCGACAAGTTTATTTTCGACTTTTGGTAATTTGATATAGACAAAACCGAAAAAATATTATATAATATCCGTTAGAGATAAAAAGTAAGGAGTTTCTGTATGAGCGAGGCGATTTACAAAAGGGCGCTAATCAAACTTTCGGGCGAAGCGCTTGCCGGCGGTAGCGGGAGCGGAATAGATCCCAAAGTAATGGACTTTATCACCGACCAGATAATAGCGGTGAAAAAACTCGGAGTAGAGGTAGGCGTCGTGGTAGGCGGCGGAAATTTCTGGCGCGGCAGGATGGGCGAAAAAATGGACAGGACGACGGCGGACCATATGGGTATGCTGGCGACGGTGATGAACGCGATAGCGTTGCAGGACGCTTTGGAGAAAATGGGCGTCGCGACCAGAGTTCAGACCGCGCTTACCATCGTAAGAGTCGCAGAACCTTACATTTTGAGAAAGGCTATGTCGCACTTAAGTAAGGGCAGGGTGGTGATATTCGCCTGCGGTACGGGCAATCCCTACTTTACGACCGACACGGGCGCGGCGCTTCGTGCGGCGGAAATAGGCGCGGACGTTTTGCTGCTTGCCAAAAACGTGGACGGTATCTACGATTCCGATCCCAAGATGAACGGCAACGCCAAAAAGTTGGATTCAATAAGTTATATCGACTTTATCGCGAAAGGATTAAAGGCGATGGACACCACGGCGATAACGCTGTGTATGGAAAACAAAATACCCGTTTTAGCCTTCGGGCTGTTTGAAAAAGATTCGCTCGTGAAAGCGGTAACGGGAGAAAGGATAGGAACGCTTATTAAATAAAGGGGGATAAACATATGGCAGTAGAAAACGAAAAATACGAAATGCTTATGATGGAGACGATGGAAAAGACCGACAAGACCGTTTCGGTGCTTAACGGCAATTACGTTACCATAAGGGCGGGTAGGGCGAATCCGCATATTCTCGACAGAGTGCGGGTGGATTACTACGGTACGCCTTCGCCCATAAATCAGGTGGCGAACATATCGGTCACGGAAGGGAGATGCCTTGTGATCGCTCCGTGGGATCAATCTATGCTGAAGGTTATAGAAAAACAACTTTTTGCCGATAATTTAGGTATTACGCCGACCAACGACGGAAAGGTGATAAGGCTCGTGTTCCCCGTTCTCACCGAAGAAAGAAGAAAGGAACTCACGAAAGAAGTCAAGAAGATGGCGGAAGACTCCAAAGTCGCCGTTCGCAATATAAGACGGGACGCGATGGACGAACTCAAAAAAATGAAAAACGACAAGGAACTTTCGGAAGACGAACACGCGATCTGTACCGAAGAGATAGAAAAAGTGATCACGGAAGCGATAGATAAGATCGATAAGTTAGAGCAGGGAAAAGAAAAGGATATTCTTAGCGTATAGTCTGATATGGAAAGTAAGGGAAGTATTCCTTCTCACGTCGGGATAATAATGGACGGCAACGGCAGGTGGGCGACCGCCCGCGGCAAA
>JAFZXG010000009.1 GCA_017616925.1 Clostridia bacterium
GATCCCGAGAAGCGCGAGCGCGGACGAAAGAACGGTCTTTACCGCTTTGGTTATCGAAAGTCTGAAATTCCGTTCGTCGCCGTTATCAACCGCGATTTTGGAACTTATATAGAATTTATTGAACGCCGTGGCGAGATCCAAAGCGTATCTCGTAACGAAAAACGGTTCGTACTTTTCTCCTGCGGAAACGACCGTCTCGTTAAACTTACCTAAAAGCGACACCACCGCGTATTCGTCTTCGGTAAAATCTTTAAGTTCGTACGCTTTCGGTTCGCCGCACTTATGTAAGACGCTGTTGCAACGCGCCACGGTGTACTGAACGTAAGGACAGGTCTCCCCTTCGAAAGAAAGCACCCTGTCGTAAGAAAACACGATGTCTTTTATTCTGCCGTTACATAGCGCGGAAAAGACGACCGCGCCCGTGCCGACCGCACGCGCCGTGCCGTCCTTATCGGGAAGTTCGGGGTTCTTTTCTTCTATAATGGCGCGCGCCTTTTCGATCGTCTTATTTATAACGTCTTCTAAAAGTACGACTTTGCCTTCTCTCGTACTCATTGCGCCGCTTTCCAACGACACCATACCGAAGGCGACGTGCACCATGTCCTTCGCCCAGTCCTTGCCCATAAGTTCGAGAACTTTGAATACCTGCTTAAAATGTAAATTCTGCTGGTACGCCACGACGTACAGGCATTTATAAAAGTCGTAAGTCTTTTTTCTGTATATCGCGGCGGTAATGTCACGGGTGGCGTACAGCGACGAACCGTCCGATTTTAATATGAGGCACGGCGGCATACCGTACTCGTCGAGATCGACGACCATCGCGCCTTCGGACTCTTTTAAAAGCCCGTCCGCTTTTATTTCTTCGATAACCGCGGGCATCTTGTCGTTATAAAAACTTTCGCCCGCGTAAGAGTCGAACGAAACGTTCAGAAGTTTGTATATCTTATCGACTTCCTTTAAGGTTATTCCCTTAAAAAGTTCGAAAAGCGCGTTGCTCTCCTTATCCCCTTCTTCTATGAGTTTAAAATACCTTCTCGCTTCATCTTCGAGTTCGGGTCTCTCTTTCGCTACTTCGTGGAACTTGACGTAGATGCGGGTAAGTTCTTTGAGTCCGTCTTTTTTTAATTTTTCTTCGTCGCTCCAGAGTTTATATGCGACTATAAGTTTTCCGAACTGCGTACCGTAATCGCCGAGATGGTTGATACCGACCACGTTATAGCCCAAAAATTTATATATTTTACACAGCGCGCCGCCTATTACGGTGGTGGAAAGATGCCCCATATGGAAGGGCTTAGCGATATTTATCGAAGAATAGTCGATACAGATCGTCTTTCCCTTTCCCATATCCGATCCGCCGTAATTTTCGCCGCAGGACAAGATTTCGGAAAGCGTGGATATAACGAAATTTTTTCTGTTTATTTTAAAGTTGAGATAACCGTTTACCGCCGAACAATCCGTAATCACGTCGTCAACCGTAAAACTTGCTTTTAAGTCTTCCGCGATCTTAACGGGAGACGCGCGCAGGATTTTGGACAATTTAAAACAAGGAAGGGCGTAATCGCCCATCGAAAGACTCGGCGGAGTTTCTAAAAAACAGGCAAGTTCGCCCTTTTCAACGGGAATATCGAGTTTTTCGGCTATATATTTCCTGTGATCCATATTTTTCCCTTTTTTGTACAAATATATGATAACACATAGAAAGTAAAAAATGCAAATCAAAAAACTTGTATTTTCAATAATTTTGGATTATAATTATCGAAGTAATTGAAAAATCCTTTTATTCGGAGCAAAAAAAATGAAATTAGGCGTGGTAGGTCTCCCCAACGTCGGTAAATCGACGCTGTTTAACGCAATAACGAAAGCGGGCGCGGAGTGCGCGAATTATCCCTTCTGTACCATAGAACCCAACGTCGGCGTGGTCGCCGTTCCGGACGAGAGACTCGAAGTCTTGGGAAAACTCTATAACACCAAGAAAATAACGCCCGCGGTCATAGAGTTCGTCGATATCGCGGGACTCGTAAAGGGCGCAAGCAAAGGCGAAGGACTCGGCAATAAATTCCTTGCGAATATCAGGGAAACGGACGCGATAGTTCACGTCGTCCGCTGTTTCGAAGACGAGAACGTCACCCACGTCGATAACGTGGTAGATCCAGTGCGCGATATAGAAACGATAAATTTAGAACTCATATTCGCGGACACCGATTCGGTGAAAAAGCGGTACGACAAGGCCTTTTCGATGATAAAGACGGGCGATAAAAAATATAAGACCGAAGCGGAATTCTTGGAAAGACTCTTAAACCACCTTAATTCTTTTAAGCCCGCGCGGACTCTTCCCTGCAACGAAGAAGAAAAAGAGTACCTTAAAGATCTGTTCCTGCTCACCGCGAAACCCGTTATCTACACCGCGAATATCGGCGAAAAGGATATGGGAAAACCCGAAGAATCACTTCCCCTTGCCAAAAAAGTGATAGATTACGCGAGATCCGAAAACGCCGAATATATGGTGATCTGCGCCAAAACCGAAGAAGAACTGTCGGGACTATCCCCCGAAGAACAAAAAATGTTCTTAGGGGAACTCGGCGTAAAGGAAAGCGGACTCGACCGCTTGGTCAAAACTTCATATAAACTTTTGGGGCTTATCAGTTTTCTGACCGCGGGTGAAAAGGAAGTCCGCGCCTGGACTATCGAGAACGGCACGAAAGCGCCGCAGGCGGCGGGAAAGATCCACACCGACTTCGAAAAGGGCTTTATACGGGCGGAAATAGTCGATTACGACACTCTCGTCGAACTCGGTTCTTTTAACGCGGCGAAGGAAAAAGGCAAAGTCCGTTCCGAAGGAAAGGACTACGTGATGAAAGATTCCGACGTGGTGCTGTTCAGATTCAACGTGTAAAGAAAACAAAGTTTAAGCGGGGCGTCTGCCCCGCTTTTTTCGTTTCCCGTTTTTTTAATGCCGATTTTCCTATATACTTTCGAGTTCTTTAAGCCAGACGGTAGCGGCAGCGTCCGACGGCATTTTAAGCGCGCCGCGCGGCGACAAGTCGACCGATCCTACCCTTACCCCGTCGGGCGAACAGGAACGCTTGAACTGTTGGGCGATAAACCTTCTTATAAAGGTTTTAAGCCATTTTTTTACCGTTTCCCCGTCGTACTCGCCCTTAAAGGTCTTTTCCGCAAGGTAATAAACCTTTCTCGGCGAACTGCCCCGTCCTATCAGATGATACAGGAAAAAGTCGTGCAGAATATACGGTCCTACGATGTTTTCGGTCTTTTGCGATATGTCGCCGTCCTTTGCGGGCAGAAGTTCGGGGCTTACGGGAGTGTCTAATATATCGCACAGCACCGCTTTTATCTTGCCGCGGCGTTTTTCGGCCTGCGTTTCGACGATGGCGCGGACGAGAGTTTTCGTTACGGTACAGTTTACGCCGTACATACTCATGTGGTCGCCGTTATAGGTCGCCCAACCGAGTGCTATTTCACTCATATCGCCCGTGCCGATCGCGAGTCCGTTTTCCATATTCGCGACGTCTAAAAGGACCTGCGTTCTCTCCCTTGCCTGCGCGTTTTCAAACGCCGCGTCGAGAGTGCTTTTGTCGTGCTTTATGTCTTTAAGGTGTCTTTCCACGGCTTTCGTGATGTCTATTTTTTTAAGAGTCGTGCCGAAAGCCTTTGAAAGCCTGATAGTATTTTCGAAAGTTCTCGAACTCGTGCCGAAACACGGCATAGTGCAGGTTATTATATCCCTGACTGTCAGCCCAGAAAGTAGAGCCGCCCTTTCCGCAACAAGAAGCGCAAGCGTAGAATCGAGTCCGCCCGAAAGTCCCAAAACTATCTTTTTCGCACCCGTGTGTTCTAATCGTTTTTTAAGCCCCTGCGCCTGCAGTTCGAGTATCTTTTCGCACCGAATATTCCTTTCGGTTTCGTCCGTCGGCACGAAGGGGGTTTTCGGGTACTTTCTCGTAAGTTCCCCGTCCCCGCTTGCAGAAAATTCCACGGTGACCGCGTCCGAACTTCCTTCGCCCTTAAACCGTCTACTCCTACTAAAAGCGATAAAGTCGGTATCGATTTCCGAAACCGAAAGCCCCGTGTTGAACGCGGGACTGTTAAATAACGGTTTTCCGCACTCGTATCCCGCCGAAAACCCGCCGTAAACTTCGTCCGTAGTGGACTCGCCAGCACCCGCGTTTACCGAAACAATAGCGGTCAGCCCGTTCATAGACGCGTCTTTTAACGCTACCTTCATATTTTCTTCCGAACCTATAAGTTCGGGCAGGGAAAAAGGATGAACTATCACGCTTGCGCCCGACAGCGAGAGTTCGCGCGGGATCTCGGTGAAAAGATCCGCGCCTATAATTACGCCCACGCCGTAGCCGAAGGTTTTTTCCTTAAACACGATATTACCGAAAGGAATCTCTTTTCCTTCCAGATAAACGAACCCGTCTTCCCCGTCGAAAGCCGAAAAAGCGGACTTTGAGTACTCGTCGAAAGCGCCGCTTATAACTTCTCTCGGCACAAAACCTAAAATATTGCCGTTATTTACTGCGGCGCATACGTCGTATATTTTGCCGTCTTTTTTTAATGGTAGCCCAAGAAAAACGAGCATATTTATATCTTTGGTAAACTCCGCAACTTTTTTTAAGGAGGCGAGTGCGGCGTTTAATAGCGTATCGCTATAATAAAGGTCTCCGCAAGTAGCACCCGTAATAGAGAGTTCGGGGAACGCGAGTATTTCCACGTTGTTTTTAAGCGCGAGCGTTATTCCGCGTTTTATCTCTTCCGCGTTATACTCCGTATCGCACACTTTTATTTCGGGAACGAAAGTACCTACTTTTACAAATCCGAATTTCATTGTTTTTCTCCGTTTCGCCCGTTTCGGCGTTATTTACAATTCATATTTTACGCCGTTTTTTGCGTTTTTGCAAGTTTTTGCAAAAAGAAAAACGCGGGTTTTTGCGATTTTTCTCAAAAACCCGCGTTTTTAGTCTCTTAAAATTATTCGCCGTAGCCGTCGGGATTCGATTCCTGCCAGCGCATAGCGTCCCTGCACATATCGTCCAAGGTCTTTTCCGCCTTAAAGCCCAGAACTTTTTCAGCGTAAGACGGATCGGCGTAGCACTCGTCGATATCGCC
>JAFZXG010000124.1 GCA_017616925.1 Clostridia bacterium
TGATTTTCTTCAAGTTTTTCATAATCGCTTTCTGTTTTGATTTTCTTTTCTCTGCGACGAGCATATCGACGAGCGGAAGCAGGGATTTAAGAACAAGTTCTGGTAGCATTACGTAAAGGTGGATATAAGCCTGTCTTTCGCTTTGGTTTATTATAAGCGACACGAACAGAATTATCATCGCCACCGATTCTATGCCGCTGATCAGACGGGTAACGAGAGTTTTGAGTTCGGTAACGATCTCTTTTATTTCGAACGCCTCCCGTATAATCGACCACGTCGCCCAGACCACGCACACGCTTTCGAACGAAACTTTGAAGATAAGGACTATAAGCCCGAAAATTATCTCTATCCCGCCGACGTAAAACCTGTCCCTTTCAAGCGCGTTTTTCTTCTCGAAAGAAAAGGTGTAAATAAACTCTTCTATCCCGTAAAGCAGCATAAGTCCGCCGATAAAGTATTTCAGTTCGCCGACTATTTGCCACTTGAAAACGAAGATCGAGATCCCTATTAAAGAAAAGATCACGAGTCGTACGATATAGTAAGTTTTTACGCTTTTTTCTTTTGTTTCCATAACGATAAAGGGGCGTTCGCCACACCCGTTAATTATTTATGGTGCACCCGGCGGGAGTCGAACCCACAGCCTTCGCCGTCGGAGGGCGACGCTCTATCCATTTGCGCTACGGGTGCGCGTCGGTATTATTTTATAACAAACGGTCAAAATAAGCAAGCGTTTTTTTATCTGCCGTTTTATTGATATTTCTCTGTTTGTGTGTTAAAATACTTTTCGGAGAAAAATATGGCGAAAACCGTGGTCGTGGGGATGAGCGGAGGGGTGGACTCTTCGGTCGCCGCACTCTTACTTAAACGGCAGGGGTACGACGTTGTCGGACTCTTTATGAATAACTGGGAAGAAACGGACGAAAACGGGCGTTGCACCGCAGAAGAAGATTTCGCGGACGTCCGCAGAGTTTGTAATACTCTCGGTATCCCTTACTATTCCGTAAACTTCGCGAAAGAGTACGTGGACAGGGTGTTTTCATACTTTCTCGCCGAATATAAGGCGGGCAGAACTCCCAACCCCGACGTTCTGTGTAACAGGGAGATCAAATTCAAGGATTTCAAGGAAAAGGCGTTCTCTCTCGGCGCGGACTACGTTGCGACGGGGCATTATTGCGATATTTTGCACGACGAAGGCATTCACTACCTTCTGAAAGCCAAAGACCAGAATAAAGACCAGACCTATTTTTTGAATCAACTTTCGCAGGAACAACTCGATAAGGTGCTGTTCCCCTTGGGGAAACTCGACAAGGGCGAAGTCCGCCGCATCGCAGAAGAAAACGGGCTTTCCACCGCGAGAAAAAAGGATTCGACGGGTATATGCTTTATCGGCGAACGGAATTTCAGGAACTTCCTTAAAAACTATATCCCCGCGAAAAAGGGCGAGATAAGGACGACCGACGGGGAATACGTCGGCGAACACATGGGGCTTATGTACTACACCTTGGGGCAGAGAAAGGGACTCGGTATCGGCGGAATGAAAGGCGACGAAGAAGCGGGACGGTGGTTCGTCGTGGAAAAGGATCTTAAAAACAATATATTATACGTCGCGCACGGTTCGGAAGAAAAACTATATAGCGACGGACTTATTTGCGATTCGGTGAACTGGATACCTTCCGCGCCGAAGGAAAAAGACTTCGAGTGTACGGCGAAATTCCGTTACCGCCAGCCCGAACAGAAGTGTCTCGTGCATATTGGAAACGGGCGCGTGGAAGTCGATTTTTCAGAAAAACAGCGCGCCATCACCGAAGGGCAGTTCGCGGTGTTCTATTCGGGTGAAAAATGTATGGGCGGCGGGGTTATCGAAAAAGCCGTTTTCGGCCGATAAACCTTATATAAACAGCGGGTAAATCCTTCGTCCGAAATCGCGCCGAAAAAAAGTTAAAAAAATTTGAAAAACTTTCGATAATCGCTTGACTTAAAAAACCGTAAATGTTAAGATATATAGGCTATCGTTTAGAGATGATAGCCTTTTTTGTGAGTTTTTTCCTGAAAACTCACCTTCGCCCGAAGGCGACCGCAGTCGCTTTTCGGGGGTGCGAAGACCTTGTAGATTGACAACTGCATAGATATAAGGAGATATAGCGAGATAGCGAAGCGGCGCGGAGAGAGAAACGAAGCGGCGCGGAGTGAGGTAGATATATCAACGAGAAGACTTAAAGAATAGTACATTAAGGCAAAAATAAAGCGAAAAGATTTTAGAGAGCTAATTAAAAAACGAAAAACGTTAATACGGAAAGAAATAAACGTAGGAACGATTCACGGAAATAATTAGCCGAGGAAGTCAAGGAAGTAGTAAGTAAAATAAATCGACGGAAAGAGAAAGATCAAGCTACAAAGAGCATACAGGAGGATGCCTTGGTACATGGCGCCGAAGAAGGACGTGACAAGCTGCGAAAAGCTACGGGGAGCTGCAAATAAGCCGAGATCCGTAGATATCCGAATGCGGGAACGCACCGTAAGTAATATTACGGTATCGTATAATGAATAAATAGTTATACGAAGGGAACCCGGGGAACTGAAACATCTAATTACCCGGAGGAAAAGAAAGTAA
>JAFZXG010000125.1 GCA_017616925.1 Clostridia bacterium
AAAATGAAATTACGGGAATTAAGGAAAGAGCGGGAAATATCGCAATTAAAACTCGCGCTCGATCTCAATATGAATCAAAATTCCATAAGCAGATACGAAACGGGCGAAAGGGAAGCGGATTACAGAACGCTTATCGCTTTTGCCGATTATTTCGACGTTTCTATAGACTATCTATTAGGAAGAACGGATAACCCGAAAGTAAACAGATAAAATGAAACCGCCCGAAAGGTGTTGCCTTTCGGGCGGTATTTATTTAAGAAGGTCGATAAGCCGAGTTCTGTCGTGCGCGATCATTTATCTACGGACTGCGTCTCCGCAATCCCCCAGCGATATTTTATTAAACCGTTTCGGTGAAACTCCCATTGAGACGGTTTGTCAATCTTGCGTCGGGTGGGGTTTACATGTGCCCCTTTCGTTGCCGAAAGGGCGGTGCGCTCTTACCGCGCCTTTCCATCCTTACCGATCTCTCGGCGGTTTATTTCTGTTGCACTTTCCTTAAAGTCGCCTTCACCGGAATTTCTCCGGCACCCTGTTTCTAAAACGCTCGGACTTTCCTCATTGACGGTTTCTCTCCGTCCCCGCGATCGCGTGACCTTCTTAAAAGCAAGAGTATTATATACCGCTATTTATTCTTTGTCAAGATTAAACGTTGAGATAAGTTCGTCTTTCCCGTAATAACCCGCGGTGCGACCGACGATTTTCCCGTCCTTAAACAGAATAAGCGTGGGTATGACTTCGATCCCGAATTTTACCGCGAGACCGGGCTCGTCGTCCACGTTTACCTTACCGACTTTTATCTTCCCGTCGTATTCCTTTGCGATCTCTTCTATAACGGGGGATAACATTTTACAAGGTCCGCACCAGGTTGCCCAAAAATCGACGAGAACGGGTTTGTCGCTTTTTTCTACTTCATTATCAAAATTCGAATTACTCAGAATTATTTCCATATCATTTCTCCTTAAAATATAATCTGCAATGGCAATACCCCTCGAATTCGGGGTCGGCGATCTGCTCTTTAAACTCCTTGCACATACACTTATATTCTTCGGTGCGCTTTAGCCTGCACGGACAGTACCCGCCCGTCCGTTTCAAGCCTTCTTTGACGGTTTTCACGATCTCTTCGTTTTCGTTGTACCGAATTTTCATAATAATATAATGTCCGCTCTGAAAAAAATTACAACGCGTTCCGTAATTTTTTTCGTCAGTCTTTTAAACTGTTTCCGAGATAAGTCCCGAATCCTCCGGACTTTTTTCTCTTCTCTTCCGAAAATCCCGAACTCTTGCGGCCGTTTCCGCTACCGTGATTATCACGACGGTCGTTTCTGCCGTGGCGGTCGTTTCTTTCCCTGCGATTATCGTTCCTGCCGTTGTTTCTGCCGGCGTTATAGGGACGGGAGAATTCGTCCTTGTCGTTGGGGGTTATAACTATATATCTGTTCGGCTCCGTGCCTTCGCTTCTGGTCTTTACCGTTTCGCTCTCAGAAAGAGCGGTGTGGATAATTCTTCTCTCAAAGGGATTCATGGGTTCCAAAACCACGTCTCTTCTCATTTCGGTCGCCTTGTTTTCGAGTTTATGCGCAAGGGCTATAAGCGTTTCTTCTCTCTTTTCTCTGTAATTTTCGCAATCGACCACGAGTTTCGCGTAATCTTTTCTGCCTACGTTGTATTTCGCGCCCGCTAAAGTCTGTATTGCGTCCAGACACTCGCCCTTAAATCCGACAACTTGTTTGGGGTTTTCGGCGACGATCTCTATCGCGTCTTTTCCTTCCTTAACGACGGCTTTTGCGGTTATATTCATTTTATCGAGCATTTCCTGCACGAAATCCCTTACTTCTTCTATGGAACAGTAAACTTTGTCCGCCGCGGCTTTCTTTTTTTCGGTTTTTTTCACGATCTCTACGACCGCTTCTTTCTTGATCTTTCCGAAAAGCCCTTTAACCGCTTCTTCTACTACCGCAATCTCCGCGTCTTCTTTTTTAAGATTTAATTCCGCTAAACCTTTTTCGGTCGCCTCTTCGACCGTCTTTCCCGTAAACTGCATTTTATTTTTTCTCCTTGCACCCGATCGGGCGGGTTAAAATTATTTACCTCTTCTTATTTTTCTGTTCTCTTTCTCGCTGTTCAAAAAATCACCGCGCTTTACTTCGTTCCCTTTCTTCGCCGAGGGTTTTTCCTTGTTCTCTTCGGGTTTAGAGTAGATCCTTCCGCGAACGGGTTTAGAACTATTCGTCGCTTTTATCTTATCGAATTTCTTTCCTACGAAGTAGTTGGTAAGCAGCGTCGTCACAACGCTGATCAAAGAACTCAATATAATGTATATCGAAAAAGCCGAAGTGTAAAGGAAGGCGAACACCGCCATCATTATAGGCATCATCCAGGTCATCATCTTCTGCGTCTGCGCGCCCTGTCCGTCTACCGTCTGAAGTTCCATCTGCGCTTTCTGACTCTTCGACATTACGAGTTGCATAAAAAGAGACGTCGCCGCGGTAAGCACCACCAGAATAAAGTACCCGTTGGGCGCGGACTTTTCGTCTGACAGTTTATAGGTCAGTTCGTCGTAATTCGCCTGACTTAAATATTCTATCTGTTCCGCTTTACAGTCGCAACTCGCTTTCGCGTTTACGTTCTGCGCTTTATCGGAGATCGGGTGCGCCATAGGGGAATCGGTTACCCAGATGTTCTTTACCCAAAGGAAAGACGACTTGGTCTCGTAATACCTGTTCGCCGCCATCGACCTTCTGATATCCTTCATAAATTCGTCCGCGGAAAGTCCGCTCGCTGAATAACTCTTTCCGCTCTCGGTCAAAAGGTAATTATTGTCTTTGCTCGCGAGTTTATTAGAGTCGTTTCCGCTTTCGTCTCTTACGTTTTCGATCTTACCGTCTAACAGCGTAAACGAAGGGTTGGGAAGAAAATCCGCGCTTTCCGTTTCGCCGACGTAAAATTTCTTGTATTCCGCGTAGCCGTTCTCTGTCTTTAAAGTATAATTCTTTCTGCTGGGATCGGCGTCGTCTCTCGTTACCGTTACGGTAAAGGGATTGCCATCATTATCGGTAAGGTTTATCACTTTCGGGTTTTCGCCGATAGTCTGTTCTAAAAACCACCCGTCGTCCACGACGAGTTTTCCTTCGTCGTTACGGTAAATATGTTCGCCGTCCAGATCGAAACCCGCGTATATAACGTTATTGTAAGCGTTAGTCATATCGTAGAAATATTCGCGGTTTTTATACTGCGAATAGGTGGTGAATCCGTTTATCGCCACGATAAAGATAACGAGAGTTAAAATAGTCGGCAGACACGCGCCCCACATAGAATAGCCGTTCTTTTTATAGAGCGCCATCATTTTTTGATTATATAAAGTCTTGTCGTTCGCGTACTGTTTTTGCAGCCTTTCGAGTTCGGGGCGCATTTCTTCCATTTTAAGAGAATTTTTACGCATCGAAACTCTCGACAAAACGTCGAACGGAAGAGTGATCGCTTTAAGTATCAACGTAAATATGATAATACCCACCGCGACCGAAGTGCCGTTTACGAGCCAACTTATAATGTCCGCGATCCAGTTTCCCGTAGACCCCAAGGTAAACGCGCTGTTAAAGTTTATAAACTCCATTTTAGTATACCCATTTTATAACGCTTTTTTTGTCGGGAACTTTATCGAAACCGCCTTTAGAGAAGGGATTACAGCGAATTATACGCCAGACGCCCAAGACCGTTCCTATAAAAAAACCGTGCTTTAATATCGCTTCCAAAGTGTATTCGGAGCAAGTGGGAATAAATCTGCAGGTTTTTTTGGATAAAAATTTTTGGTAAAACCTGATGAGTTTAACACTTAAAAACTTAAGCATTTTTTTTTATACCCGCTTTTTTAAAAAGGTAGTCCATATTTTTCTTAAAAACATCGAGACTATATTCTTCTTTTTCCTTCGGAATAAAAACAAAAAAGAAGTTTTGCCTTATTTCAGGCAAGAAACTTCTGAAAGATTCCCTTAAAAGCCTTTTTATTCTGTTTCTTTTAACGCTTCCGCCGTGTTTTTTACTTACCGCAAACCCTACTTTAAGCGAGTTTGCCGGTAAGTATATCATCGATAGGGCGGAAGAATACAACCGTTTACCTTTTTTAAATACGAGCGAAAAGTCTTTTTCTCTCTTTAATCTGATATCGGTTGCCATATAGATCTTTAAGCGGAAAGGGAATGACGACCTTTATTTCTTCTGCGTTTAAGCACGTTCTTACCCGAACGCGTTTTCATTCTCTTTCTGAAACCGTGTACTTTGCTTCTCTGTCTCTTTTTGGGTTGGTATGTCTGTTTCATATCTGTTCTCCTTAATTTTAAAGGTTATTTTTTAAGCGTTTATTCTCACGGGAAGTACGAGATAAATACTGTCGTCTTTCCCGACGGGCGTTATTACGCAGGGATCTATGGGTGAATTAAGTTTGAAATTAACGAATTCTTCGCCGCAGATCCTTAAATAATCGGTAAGATATTTACCGTTGAACGCTATAACGATATCTTTTCCTTCTAAATTGATATTCACGTTTTCGGTGACGAAACCTACTTCGGATTTAGAAGAAACGGTTAAAATATTTTCTTTAACGTCGAAACGGATTATATTATATCTGTCGTTTTTAGCGACGACCGCCGCACGTTCGATACTATTTAAAAGCGCGTTTTTATTTACCGTAACTATATTTTCAAAGTTAGTGGGAAGAATATGGTTATATTTAACGAATTCACCTTCTATAAGTCTTGAAATAAGCGTGGTGTTGTCTATTTCTACGAAAAGCTTGTTTATCTGTAATTTTACGACGATATCTCCGTCTTCTTTTTCGATAAGTCTTGATATTTCCTGTAACGCTCTTACCGGAATTATTGCTTTAAAGTCGTTTTCGGTTTTTATTTCTTTTTTTACTATCGCCATACGGAAACCGTCTAAAGACACGACGTTTAAGTTTCCGCTTATCGCCTCGAAA
>JAFZXG010000126.1 GCA_017616925.1 Clostridia bacterium
CGCAAAGCGTGCTTGCAAACACGTCGCCCGTGCCGTGAAAACTGACGGGCAGATGTTCTCTGTAATAAGAAAAGTATTCGTTGTTAACGGAATCGAAAGCATAAACGCCGAGCTTTCCTTTCTCTAACGATACGCCCGTCAATACCGAAACTTTCGCACCTAAACCGCAGAGTTTATTGAGCAGATCTTTTACATAGCCTTCGTCGTAACCGCTTTCAACGTAGGGAATACCGAGCATAAAGGAAGCTTCTGTAAGATTCGGTACGATAACGTCCGCACTACTGCAGAGTTTTGCCATCGCAAAGGCGAATTTTTGGTCGAATCCTTTATAAAGTTTACCATTGTCCGCCATTACGGGATCGACGAGAATAAAATTATCTTTGGTCTTAAAATCGTCGAAAATCTTGCCAACTAATTCTAACTGTAAAAAAGAACCCAGATATCCCGTATAGATACCGTCGAATCCGATTGAAAGCTCCTTCCATTTATCCGAGATGACCTGTATTTCGTCCGTTAAGTCCTTAAAGGTCCACGACGGGAAAGCGGTATGCGTCGCAAGTACGGCGGTGGGAAGAACAGCCGCTTCGACGCCGCAAGCGGAAATAACGGGAAGTGCGACGGTTAAAGAACATTTACCGACGCACGAAATATCCTGAATAGTCAAAATCCTTTTCATATTACCACCTTTATTTTATATCTTCGAAAAGTTCCATTTCGCTTGATTTTAACACTTTAGCGATCAGAAGCGGCGTTATTTTGGGAAAAATTTTAGCAAAGAACGCCATCGTCTTACCGTCTTTTCCGAGTCCTATATGATATTTCTTTTTCGCTATACCGCGAACTATTTTTTTGGTCGCTTTCGGGAGCGGCATCATCATTTTTTCGACCGTACTTTTATCTTTTTTGTTAAGGTTCATCCTGCTCGTTATATCGGTGGCGATAAAACCGGGGTAAACGCCCGCGACGTATATTTGCTTATTGTATTCGACGCGCAGAGTTTCGGTAAATCCGCGCACCGCGAACTTCGTCGCGCAATACATACTTTCGCCGACTACCGCGCACAGCCCCGCCGCGCTCGACACGTTGATTACAGCGGGCGAGTCGGATTTTTTAAGGTATGGCAGAAGCCGTTTTACCGCGTAGAGATCGGATTTAAAGTTGGTTTCGACGATTTCTTCGATCTCTTCGTCGGTTATTTTCTCGAAAGTCTTGAAAGGAAGCATAAATCCGGCGTTGTTTATAAGAATATCGGGTTTTATACCGTTTTCGTCGAGATAATCGGTAAGGATGATCCAGTTTTCTTTTTTAGAAACGTCGAAAAGAAGATAGGAAAAGTCAGCGGATTTTTTGCCCAGTGTTGAAATTGCCTTTATTATCTTTTCTTCGTTTCTCGCTATACCGATTATTTTACAGTCGTATTTTTCAATGAGCGTTTTTGCGACGGAAAAACCTATGCCGCCGCTTGCGCCCGTAATAATTACGGTACGCCCTTTCAGCCAGTTCTTACTCATTTTTTACCTTGGTGTTATTCTATCACACGTTAAGCGGAACTTGCAAGCGTTTAGCAGTAAATAGCCGTGTTTTTTGCCCGTTTTTTTACTTTTCTTACTTGAAAAAATACGCCGCTTGTGGTACAATGATTTAGAATATAAATGCGGTGGCGTATGTCGGAAATTCATGAATTACTCGAAAAACTTAACGACGAACAGATAAAACCGGTTTTGGATACCGAAGGCGCGGTTCTTGTTATCGCGGGCGCGGGCAGCGGAAAGACCAGAGTGCTTACGAGCAGGATAGCGTACTTGGTACTCGAAAAGGGCGTTTCTCCCGCGCAGATCTTGGCGATCACTTTTACCAACAAAGCCGCGGGCGAAATGAAGGAACGCTTAAAAAGATATATAGGCGACGAAGTTTCGTATATGTGGGTTTCGACGATACATAGTATGTGCGTCAGAATACTTCGCGCCGATATAGACAAAATAGGCTACGATAAGAATTTTACCATCTACGACGACACAGATAAAGAAAAAGTACTGAAAAGAGTTTTCGACTCTTTGGGGCTTGATAAAGAAAAACTGCTTAAAACCGCCAAAAATCTTATATCCAACGCCAAAAACGACTGTATTCCGCCCGAAGAGTTCGTGAAAGTTTATTACGAATTTAAGTTCGCGGACGATATCGCGGACGCGTATTCCGCTTACGAAGAAGAACTTGCGCGTTCGAACGCGCTTGATTTCGATGATCTTTTGGTAAAAACTTACGAATTATTCAGGGATTGTCCCGCGGTCGCGGACTATTATTCGGACAGATTCAGTTATATACATATCGACGAGTTTCAGGACACCAACAGGGTTCAATTACTTATCGCGGAAAGACTTGCCCTTAAACATCGGAATATTTTCGTAGTCGGCGACGACGATCAGAGTATTTACGGCTGGCGCGGCGCAAAAATCGAAAACATACTTTCCTTCGACGAACTGTATAGCGATGCCAAAGTGTATAAATTAGAGAGAAATTACCGTTCGACAAAGAAGATCTTGGAACTTGCGAACGAAATCATAGCGCACAATAAGGGCAGAAGAAAAAAGACGCTTTGGACCGATAACGGCGACGGCGTTAAAGTGGAACTTTTCGTCGGCGACGACGAGAACAACGAAGCGGACTACGTCTCGATACAAATAAAAAGGCTTATGGACAGGTACGGCGAATACGATTATAAGGACTTTGCCGTCTTTATGCGCGTAAACGCATTATCGCAGGCGTTTGAACAGGAATTTATGAAATACGGTATTCCTTACAGGGTGTACGGCGGGTTCAGGTTTTTCGAAAGGAAGGAGATAAAAGATCTTCTGGCGTATCTGAAAGTTATAAACAATCCGCGCGACGACGAGTCGTTTTTACGTTGCGTTTCCGTGCCGAAGCGCGGTATAGGCGATAAAACCCTGTCGGAACTTCGGGAATACGCGGTTTCGCGCAACCTTTCGATAAAGGAAGCGATTTACGATCTTTCCGAAACGACAATAAGTCCTTCCGCCAAATTAAAACTTAAAAATTTCGGTGCGCTTCTCGACAGTTTCAAAGAGTTTTCCGAACGGTATTCCGTAGTCGATACAATGAAAAAGATAATAGAGTCCACGGGATTTAACGAACAGTTCGACGGCGATAACGAAGACGAAGATTCCAAACTTATGAATATCGACGAACTGTTAAATTCCGCCGAACAGTTTGCGAAAGATAACCCCGGAACAAATCTTTCGGACTATCTTAATTCCGTGACTTTAAGTTCGGATACCGACGATATAAATACGGCGAACGCCGTTTCCATTGCGACAATTCACTCCGCAAAAGGTCTGGAATTTCCTTGCGTTTTCGTGGTCGGACTCGACGAAAGAATATTGCCCTTAGCAAGAAGTATCGGAATCGATAACGAACTCGAAGAAGAAAGGCGGCTTATGTACGTCGCCGTAACGAGAGCGAAAGAACGCCTGTACTTAACGCGCGCGTCGTCGCGCTATATGTACGGCAGCCGCGATCATATGTCGAAGTCGAGATTTATAGACGAAGGCGCGGTAGCGCTTGGTATAAAACGGGATCAAAAGCCATTACTGGAATACTACGCAGATTGCGAACACGGGCAATCGGTAGGTAACTTCGGCGCGGGATACTCTTCTGGCTACGCCAAGTCAATGCTAAACGACGTAAAACTCAAAGTGAACGCTAACGCAAACGCAACGGAGTATAAAACGGGCGTAAGAGTTAAACACGTCAAATTCGGCGAAGGTATGGTTATATCCGTCAAGGGAGAAGGCGATAATCTAATTGCCGACGTGGCGTTTAAGGGCGTGGGGATAAAGTCGCTGTCCGTTAAATACGCGCCTATGGAGATAATAAAATGAGAGAAATGCGCGAACTCGTAGATCTGCTTAATAAATACGCAAAAGAGTATTACGTTTTGGATAATCCCACCGTATCCGACGCGGAATACGACAGGCTTTACGACGAATTGAAAGCACTCGAAGCCGAGACTGGCGTGGTTTTTCCCGATTCGCCGACGAGAAGGGTGGGCGGTGATCCCATTTCGGCGTTTAAGAAGCATAGGCACATAAACAGGCTGTACAGTCTCGATAAAGCGACTACCGAAGAAGAGATGTACGCCTTCGAAAACAGGATAAAAAAACTGACCGACGAAGAACTCGAATATACCGTTGAATACAAGTTCGACGGACTTACTATATGTCTGACTTACGAGAACGGAGTGTTTACCCGCGCGACGACGAGGGGGAACGGAACGGAAGGGGAAGACGTTACCGCGCAGGTCTTAACGATAAAGAGTTTTCCGCTTAAGATCGAATATAAAAACACGGCGGAAGTGCAGGGCGAAGCGATAATGCGGCTTTCGGTACTTAAAAAGTATAACGAGACCGCGGACGAACCGCTTAAGAACGCGCGGAACGCCGTGGCGGGCGCTATAAGGAATCTCGATCCTAAAATAACCGAAAAACGCAAAGTCGAGATTATGTTCTATAACGTGAACTACCTTTCGGACGGGGGACTCGGCAGTCAGACCGAACAGATAGACTTTTTAGTCAAAAACGGGTTTAAGGTTCATCCGTTTTTGCGTGTTTGCAAGGGTATGCAGGCGGTTATGTCTGTCATAAATGAAATTGAAATAAACAGAAAAACGCTTGATATTTTAACTGATGGCGCTGTGGTTAAGATAAACGACGCGCTTCTTCGCGAAAAACTCGGATTTACCGATAAATTTCCCCGTTGGGCGATCGCTTTTAAGTTCGAAGCCGAAGAAGTTACGACTATTCTTACCGACGTAAAGTGGCAGGTCGGAAGGACGGGTAAACTCACTCCCTTAGGGATCTTAGAACCTACCGATCTCGCGGGCGCAACGGTGAGAAAAGCGACTTTGAATAACTACGGAGACTTAAAGAAAAAAGGCGTGATGATAGGCGCGAGAGTGCTTGTTCGCCGCAGTAACGAAGTAATACCCGAAATTTTGGGTACGACAGAAATTTTCGACGATTGCAGGGAAGTAATCAAACCCGTTCGGTGCGAGTTCTGCGGCAGCGAGTTAAAGGAAGTGGGCGCGAACCTGTTCTGCCCGAATCCCCATTGCAGACCGAGAGTCATAGCGAAGATCACCAACTTCGCGTCCAAAAACGGCATGAATATAGAAGGGTTTTCCGAGATGACCGCAAGTCTTCTCTTCGACAGATTCGCCGTTGAAAATTTCAGCGATCTTTACACACTCGACAGGGAGAAGATAGCGGAACTCGAAG
>JAFZXG010000127.1 GCA_017616925.1 Clostridia bacterium
TATGTAAATTGCGTCCTTTGCCTGAACGAGCGGCGCGAAATCCCTGTGTTTATCGTTGTAATCGCGTTGTTCGATCTCTTTTTTAAGGTCGGTAAAATCGACCTTATGCCCTTTTAACGTCAGTTCTTTATACCGCCTGTCCGCTCTTACTTCTACGCTCGCCGTTACGTAAAATTTATAATCGGCGTTCGGAAGAACGAAAGATCCTATATCTCTTCCGTCCAAAACACAGGACATTTTAGCGGCGATATTTCTCTGCATTTCCACCATTTTTAGTCTTACGCATTTTAAACTCGATACGTTGGACGCAGCCATCGAAACGTGCGGTTCGCGAATCTTTTCAGAAACGTCTTCTCCGTCGAGAAAAGTTCTCTGCGAGCCGTTTTCGTATTTTATTTCGAGATCGATGCCGTCAATGAACTTTGAAACGCCCTCTTCGTCTAAAGTATCGACGCCGAGAGCAATGGCTTTGAGCGCGCAAGCCCTATACATTGCGCCCGTGTCAAGATAGAGAATATCGAGTTTGGACGAGAGTTTTTTCGCTACCGTACTCTTACCGCTTCCGGAAGGTCCGTCAAGCGCGATTTTAATATTCTTTTCCATCGTTTTACTCCTTTTTTTGATTTATTTCTTTATTACGTTAAAGTTTAGCAGTTTTAAGCGTTTCTGCCCGCCTGCGCGCCCGTTGAGAAAGCCGTCTGCATATTGAATCCGCCCGTAAAGCAGTCCACGTCGATTACTTCGCCTGCAAAGAACAGTCCTTTACAAATTTTACTTTCCATAGTCTTTGGATCAATTTCCTTGACCGAAACGCCCCCGCTCGTTACTATCGCCTCGTCTATACCGCGAAGTCCTTTCATAGAAAAAGTTAGATTTTTAAGCGTTTTAGCGAGATTTTCACGCTCTTTTCGGGTTATTTCCGAACATATCTTGCCGTTATTCACCGCGGCTCTCCTTAACACGAGATTTACGAGATTTTTAGGTAAAAGCGATCTCACCGCGTTAAAGACAGATTTATCCTTATTTCCCGAAAACTCCCGCAATAGTCTTTTGTCTAATACTTCTCCGTTCAGCGCGGGTTTAAGGTCGATCGAAAAAGTTATTTTTTTAGGATTCAAACGATTTAATACCGAAGAACAGGAAAGAACGATAGGACCGCTTATTCCGAAGTGAGTAAATAGCATTTCACCGAAATCGTCATAAACTTTTTTCCCGTCCGAAAACGCCGTTAACGAAACGTTTTTTAAGGAAATCCCTTGTAATTCTTCGTGATCGGTTCCCGAAAGTTCTATGCCGACGAGAGCAGGTACGAGTTCTTTTACGGTATGTCCCGAGAATTTAGCGAATTTATATCCGTCGCCCGTGCTTCCGGTAAGCGGATAAGATACGCCGCCAGTACAGATTATAACCGAATCGAACGGATACTCGCTTATATCGGTTTTTAAGCCCTTTATCTTTCGGTTTTCGGAAACGATTTCTTTTACTTCTTCGTTAAGTCGTATCGTAACGCCTGCATTTTTCAAGAGTTTCTCAAGCGTTTTGGTTACGTCGCTTGCTTTATCGCTTAAAGGAAAAACCCTGTTTCCGCGTTCCGTTTTAAGTTTAAGGCCGTTGTTCTCGAAAAAAGAGATGACGTTTTCGGGCGTAAAATTATATATCGCGCTGAACATAAACTTCGGATTGTTCACGACGTTTTCAAGATATTTTTCGGGAGTGCAGTCGTTGGTTACGTTGCAACGACCCTTGCCCGTTATGTAGATCTTTTTACCGAGTTTTTCGTTTTTCTCGAAAAGCGTTACTACGTTTCCGTTTATTGCCGAAAAATAAGCCGCAAAGAGTCCCGACGCGCCGCCACCGACGACTGCGATTTTTCTTTCAACACCTTTTATGTCTGTCATAATATCACTTGACTTTACTTGTTTTCCCTTTATGTTTTTTAAATAATCTTTCTATTTTGTCGCCGTATCTATACACAATTACGCAAAGCACGATACAAAGGGCTATCAACACGATCCAAATAAGTATTCCCCACCACGTCGTATACGGAATAATATCGTTGTTTAACGAATAGCAGGAAGAAAAGACCGAAATCGTGCGAGTGACGATTATCATTACGGTAAAGTAAAGCGGACTCATAGTCGTTATTCCCGCAACGAAACACAGTATATCGTCGGGAAAGAACGGAAAGAGAAACATAAACGTTAAAACCACCTTATCTTTCCCTTTTATTCTCGTAAGCCATTTTTTAAGGTCCTGTTCCCCGACAAGCCATTTCGCGACCTTAAACCCGAATATCCTACCTATTATAAAAGCGGTCATAGAACCTAAAAATATGCCGATAAGACTGTACACGGCGCTTTTAAGCGGTCCGAACAAAAGTACCCCCGCCCCGACCGTGATAAACGCGGGTATCGGAAGGACGGCGACCTGTAAAAACTGTACCGCGATAAAGAGTATCACCGCGTACGCGCCGAAGGATCTTATATAATCCCTGAAACTTTCGACCGAATTTATCTTATCGTTAAGTCCCGACACCCTGAATACGTAAAGGCAAAGGATTATAAGAACATAACAAGCGATAGACAAGGCGAAAATTTTATATAAAAAATCCTTTTTATCGGCGTAAAACACTATCGACAGAACCGAAAAGACCGACGCAAGCGCCACGACGATCGGCGTGATTATTTTCGAGTTTCTACGGATAAACTCTATGCCGCACGAGTCGACGTAAAGCGTAGAAAACACAATAGAACTCGCGCCCAAGAGACATAGAAAAGCGATAGTCAGCACTTTTTTGAAAGTTTCGGTTTTTTTACGGGTAGCCACACAGATATTATACGGTAACTCGCCGAAAATTAAACCCCCGCTTTTAACTTAAACGACTCAGATATTCGTTTACGGCTATTTTATCGCATCTGTTGTTATAATCGTTGTCTGCGTGTCCTTTTACCTTTATAAAAGAGATCTTATGCTTTCCGTAAAGCGATAAGAGTTTTTCCCAGAGATCGATGTTCTTTACTTCGGCTTTTCCCGCCGTTTTCCAACCGTTTTCCTTCCAGTCGAATACCCAACCGTTATTGAAAGCGTTTATAAGATACGAAGAATCGCTGTAAAGCTTTATTCTGCAAGACTCTTTTAAGGAAGAAATCCCTTCGATCGCCGCGACGAGTTCCATACGGTTATTCGTGGTGTCGGGTTCATAGCCCTTTACGATCTTTTCCGTGCCGCCAAAAACGAGTATGGCGCAGTATCCGCCCGCACCCGGATTCCCGCTGCATGCACCGTCGGTATATATTTCCACTATCTTTTCGCCGCTTTCGATCTCGTCCGAACGGTTTACGCAAGCCGAAACCGCCTTATAGACGATCCCGCTTAAATCGTTTTCGTCGAATACTTTTATCGCTTCTACCGTAGTCCCGCCCTTACTACAGACCGCGTTTATCAGTTCGTCGATGGACTTATCGGGATTCGATTCTATCATTTTCGCCGCGCCTTCCATTGCCTTAACGGCGAGAAGTTTGGCGTCCGATTCGGACAGTCCGCGCTTTACTCCCGCGTCAATAACGCTTTTAACAAAATAGTAAAAATACGCGGGCGAACTTCCGCTGACGCCGGTTATAGCGCCCATTTTATCTTCGGAAACACTGACAACCGTAGCGAAAGACGAGAGAAAATGCGTTATAAATTCGCTGTCCACTTCCGAAAAATCGGAAGAATCGACGCCCACCGCGCCTTCGAGAATAGAACAGGGAGTATTCGGCATACACCTTGCCACCGACGAGTTCGGGAAATATTTCTTTATTTTTTCTTTCCCGACACCAGCCATTATAGAAATTATCTTTAACGGCTTTTCGGTCCTTATCGCGTTAAAGACTTCTTCGGAGTTCTGCGGTTTTACGGCGAAAAGTATAAATTCCGAATTTTCCGCGAGAACTTTCGAGTCGGTTTCGGTATTGACGCCTAATAGCGATATCTTTTTAAGCTGTTCTTCCGAAACGTCGTTGACAGTAATGTCTTTTGCGGGAATAAGTTTCGAATCGATAACGCCCTTTACTATCGCGGTCGCCATAAAACCCGCGCCTATAACTCCTAATTTAAATTTGTTTTTCATTTTTTACCTTTTTTATTTGACTAAAATCAATATTTATTATATAATCAAAAATGCTTTTTAGGGGAGTGGCTCAATTGGTAGAGCAGCGGTCTCCAAAACCGCCGGTTGCGTGTTCGAGTCGCGTCTCCCCTGCCAAAGTCCTTTATCCACAATATATGGTGGTTAAAAGGACTTTTTTATTACAATATATTGTATGTTAAAAATATTTTATAACATTTTTATAACATTTTGCTTAATTTTTAGATTTTCTAAAACATATTATAACAAAAAAAGTAAAA
>JAFZXG010000128.1 GCA_017616925.1 Clostridia bacterium
GCGGGCTGCGTACTATAAAGGAAGTTGTTGACGATGACGGGTTATTTTTCCGCTTTTCCGTCGTTGATATACAGTATTCCCAAACAGTTTTCGCCGCAATGGCTAGTGATAGTCGCGTTCGCGCGGGTGATCATTATATCCTTGAATCCGCGCGCGGTAAGTATGTCGCGCACGTTTTCCAGCGTTTGTTCGTCGGCGGTGGTGTAGGTTATAAAGACGTGCGAAAGGTCGGGCGAAGAGAAGTCTTCGAGCGTGCCTTCGACGTATTTTTTAATGCATTGATCGAAGTTTCCGCGGAACTTCCTGCCGGGTTGCATTTTGCCGTTTTTGAGAATTATCTGCGGGCGAATACGCAAAACGTTCGCGCCGAAAAAAGCGAGCGCGGAACAACGCCCGCCCTTATAGAGATAGTCCAGCCGTTTTAATACGAAACTCGCCTGCACGAAAGGAACTCTTTTCTCGCATTTTTTCGCAATCTCTTCCGCGCCTAAACCCTTTTCGGCAAGTTCGTAAGCGTAGATACAAAGCAGCGCGACGCCCGTGGACAGCGAACGCGAGTCGACAACGAAGACGTTTTCTAAATTCTCGGCGACCGTTTTCGCGTTGGCGCATGCGGACGAGATCTCGGAAGACAGGGCGATATGGACCACCGCGTCGTACTCTTTAAGTACGTTTTTAAAATGTTCTTCGTACTGCTTTCGGTTTACCGCCGACGTCTTCGGCAGTTTTCCGGTTTTATCGACGTAGGCGATAACGTCCTTTCCCGAGATCTTGCCGTCGGGTTCGGCGTCGTCGCCGAGAAGAACGGTGAAAGGCACTATTTTGAGATTGTATTTATTTTTTATTTCTTCGGTCACGTCCACGGTGCTTTCGGTTGAAATCGCTATTTTCATATTCTCTCCTTTTATTTTCGCGCAAGCGCGTATTACCTTCGCTATTTTAAATTAAGATAATCGTCCAAAAAAAGCAACCTACTTTCGCGGTTTTTCACTCTACGGATTTTTAAGGTCGGGTAGAGAAAAAAACGGCGTTCTACCGTGGGTAGAATCGTCGTTTTAATCGATAAAGGGTTTGCTTTCGGAATAAAAATATGATATAATGCATTTGTATGGACGTAAAAAGCAATTTCGCGCAGAATCTTGCGCGGTACAGAAAATCTTTGGGGCTTACGCAGGGCGAACTTGCGGAAAGGATCAATTATTCCGACAAAGCGGTGTCGAAATGGGAACGGGGCGAAGCCCTTCCCGATCTCGAAGTGGTGAAAACCATTTCCGACATATTCGGCACGACTATCGACGATCTCGTTTCCGAACCCAAACCCGAAAAAAAGCCCAAATTCATCAAAAACCTGCCCGTAAAACGCGCAATAATCTGTCTTGCGGCGGCGGTACTCGTCTGGCTTGTGGCGGTAATGGCGTACGCGTTTTTGGGGGTGATCGTGCCGTGGCTTTTGGGGAAAGCGTGGCTTGCGCTTATCGTCGCGATACCCGTGACCTTCGTGGTGACTTTAACGCTTACTTGCGTGTGGGGCAAGAACCTTTTGAACGCCGTCTTCGCGTCCCTTCTCGCGTGGACGCTGCTACTCGCCGTATACGTGTGCCTTATGAACCTGCTGTACAGCCCGCCGCACACGCTTTGGATGATTTTTTTAATAGGCGTTCCCATGCAGATACTTATTATTCTCTGGTTTTCTCTTAAAAGAGTGAAATAACGGAATGCCCTTTTTAGAACGAGCGTTTACAGAATTCGACAGATGAAAAAGCCGTTAAAGATAACTTTGATCAGTATTTTGATATTCGTGCTGCTTGCGGGTGCGACGTTGACTCTTATCTACTTACTGCGCCCGAAAGGTCAGAGAAGAGACGAGATCGACGTTACTCCGAACGAGAACGCCTATATAGACGACAACACCAAAAACATAATCGACTGTTCGCCCACGGAAAGCCTTTTTATACTTGCGAACAATCTGAAAAAAACGAATTATTATTCTTCTACTATTTCGGGCGAAGTGGACGCCGGCGGAATATACAAACAGACCATAGGCGGTGAAAAATACAGATCGGGCGAAAGTTTCCTGTACGTTTCCCGCTCTACGAGTTGGCTGAAAAAAACGGCGAATCAGATCTTTATCGAAAACGGTACGGTACTCGTAAGGAACGGCGACGCGGATACGAACGTTTACGAAGATACCGCGGCGAAATATACGCTTATAGAATACCTTAACGAATACGGTACGGATTGCAGAGAACTGACTAACTACGAACTGAACGAAAGCACTATAAAAAGCGCGGAACTCGTTTCCGAGAGCGACGGGATTTATACTTATAGGTATGAAATAAACGTGGAAACCGCGGTGGACGCTTACCGAGTCAATATGTATAAAATGGGGGGATTGAGCGAACTTCCGACTTTTTATAAAAGCACACTCGAAGTTTCCATGACCGAAAATTTTATGCCCGTATCGGTAAAACAGATCGACGAATATACGGTCAATATGTTTTTGACGCTTAACTGCAGATCGTCGATCACGGAAAGGTTCGAAAAATTAAACGACGATTCGGTCGTTATCCCCGAATACGAGTTTTTCGGCGAAAAACTCGGCGGTTGATTTTAACGGATCGGAAAATTATTTTAATCAAGCGTTTCTGGACAGAGTTCGGTATCGTGCCGGACTCTTTTTTGGTTTCGGGGGAAAATAAGCGTAATTTTTTTAAATAAGTGAATTTTGAACAAGAGAAAGAAAAAAGCGTTTTATTTTTTCTATGGACATTTTGTAAAATAGGGGGTATAATTGAATCGGGAGTTGTAGGCTGAAATGAAAATAGTTGTAGCGAGCGATTCTTTTAAGGGGAGTTTATCCGGCGAGCAAATAAACGGTATCTGGCTTTCGCTTACCGAAAACAATAAAAAAATAATGTCTTAAAACGGTGTCATATATGGAAGATTGTGTTAATTTTCAACTGCCTTTCGGTAAAGATAAGATTTCGTTAAACGTAGACAAAAGCCGTCTTATCGGCGTGCTCACCTCGAAAATAAACGGTTATAGCGCCGACTGTGATGGGGAAAGTATCGTTAAAAAGGCGATGGAAAACCCCGTCGGGACGGAACGACTCGAAATTTTAGCAAAAGGCAAAAAGAAGATCTGTCTGATAGCGTCAGATCATACGAGACCGGTTCCGAGCAAGATAATCGTTCCTCTTATGCTGAAAGCGATCCGTAAGGGCAGTCCCGACGCGGAAATAACAATTTTAATCGCAACGGGGTTGCACCGCACCACGACCAAAGAAGACCTCGTCTATAAATTCGGCGAGGAGATCGTAAAAAAAGAAAAAATAGTGATTCACGACTGCGACGACGCGGACAATCTCGTTTATATGGGTAAATTGCCGTCGGGCGGCAGATTTATATTGAATAGAATTGCCGCCGAAGCCGAACTTTTAGTGGCGGAAGGGTTTATCGAGCCGCATTTTTTCGCTGGGTTTTCGGGCGGCAGGAAGAGCGTTTTACCCGGAGTTTGCGCGAGGGAAACGGTAATGTACAATCACAATTCCCGTTTTATCGCCGATAAGTTTGCAAGAACCGGAATACTCGACGGTAATCCCGTTCACAAAGATATGCTGTACGCGGCAAAGAAAGCGAAACTCGCTTATATAGTAAACGTTGTAATAAACGCGAACCACGAACCGATATACGCGGTCGCGGGGGACGTAGAAAAGGCGCACTTTAAAGGCGTGGAATTTTTATTGTCCAAATGCAAGGTGAAAGCAATGAAAGCGGATATAGTGATAACCACTAACGGCGGTTATCCGCTCGATCAGAATATTTATCAGTCCGTAAAAGGTATGACCGCCGCGGAATCTACTGTAAATGCCGGCGGAGTTATTATTATGATCGCAAAAGCAAACGACGGGCACGGGGGAATAAACTTTTACAATACTTTCAAAAACTCTGAAAACGTTAAGGAACTTATGGACGGGTTTCTTTCTACGCCGCCGCTCGAAACGGTCGTAGATCAGTGGCAGTCTCAGATTTTGGCGAGAGTAATGCTTAAAGCGACGGTAATATTCGTATCTTCGTGCCCGGACGAAATAATAAAAGATATGAAAATGATACCCGCGGGAACGGTGGAAGAAGCGATAGAAAAAGCCGAAAATATACTCGGTAAAAAAGATTGCGGTATAACCGTTATTCCCGACGGCGTATCGGTGATCGTAGAATAGAAAGGAAAAATAAAATGGACGAGAGAATCGAAACGGAAAAGGACGATAAAGTTCAAGCGGAAGAAAAGACGGGGAAAACTTCGGGCAGGGTGCGCCTTAAAAAAATAGTTTACTCGGCGGTCTTTTTAAGTCTTGCCATGGTCTTGCCCTTTTTTACAGGGCAGATGCAGATCTTCGGTAAATCGTTGAGTTTAATGCACGTACCCGTGTTTTTATGCGGTATGATCTGCGGCGGCGGTTGGGGTATGCTCGTGGGGTTTATCGCTCCGACCTTACGGTCGCTGATATTCGGTATGCCGCCCCTATATCCCAACGCGGTGGTAATGTCGTTCGAACTTTGCGCTTACGGTGCGGTTTCGGGGTTTTTATACGGGTTACTGTATAAAAAGAAAGGCGGTATCTTTATTTCGCTTATCGCCGCAATGCTTATAGGAAGGTTGGTCTGGGGGCTTGCGTCTTTGATCTTTTGGAGTTTCGCAGGAAAGACGTTTACTTTCTATCTGTTTATAAAGGGCGCGTTTATAGACGCTTTCGTGGGAATAATCCTGCACTTAATAATCGTACCCGCCATAGTGAAGGCGTTAGAAAAAGCGAACCTTCTTTTGCTGAATAAAAATGAATAAATATCGAAAGGTTATTAAGAAAAATGAAAATAGTTGTAGCGAGCGATTCTTTTAAGGGAAGTTTATCCGGCGAACAAATAAATAACATCTGGCTTTTGCTTACCGAAGGCGAGCGGGATAAATACGAAATAGTTCCGCTTTTGATCGCCGACGGGGGCGACGGTACTTTAGACGCGATAGTCAAACAGAAAGGCGGGAAGATTATCCCCGCCACCGTGAGCGATCCGCTGTTTAATAAAATAAAGTCGAGATACGGCGAGTTCGGAACGAGTGCCGTGATATCCATGTGCGAGTGTTCGGGTCTTACGCTTATCGACGAAAAATCGAGAAACCCGCTTTATACCACTTCTTACGGCACGGGCGAACTCATAAAAAAAGCGATCGAGTCGGGAAAAAAGAAAATATATATAACTTTGGGCGGCAGCGCGACCAACGACGGCGCGACGGGCGCGCTTACGGCTTTGGGGTATAAGTTCGTAAAAAAAGACGGAACGGTAGCAAAAGGTATCGGGAAAGAACTCGGCGAGATCGTTTCTGTAGACGATAGCGGAAAGATCGATACCGAAGGCGTCGAGTTCGTTATTTTAAGCGACGTTACGAATACTCTTCTCGGGATCAAGGGCGCGGCAAAGACCTTCGCGAAACAGAAAGGCGCGTCGGATAGCGATATAGAGTTTTTGGAACGCAGCATGAAAAACTACGCGGACGTTCTCGCCAAAAGGTACGGTATCGACGTAAACTCGATAGTCGGCGGCGGCGCGGCGGGCGGCATGGGCGCGGGGCTTTCGGTCGTGCTTAACGCGAAGATAGTCTCGGGCGTGGAAGAGATCCTTAAGATCGTAGACTTCGATCAAATCATAAAGGACGCGGACTACGTTATCACGGGCGAAGGCAGGATAGACGGGCAGTCCAAGGACGGCAAAGTCGTTTCGGGCGTCGTAAGGCACGCGAAAAGGCGCGGCGTACCCGTAATAGCCGTGGTCGGCAGTATCGCGGAAGGTTACGAGAAGATGTACGACGAAGGGCTTACGGCGGTGTTTTCGATCGTGAACGCGCCGTCCGATCTCGACGGGATATTAAGGCGGTCGGAAAAACTGTACGGAGAGACCGCGAAGAACGTTTTAAGGCTGATAGATTCTTCGGCAAAGTAAAAAAACGCGGCGGGCAAGAGAATAGCCGCAAATAGAAGTTTGGAGTACGAAATGATAAGGAGGTTGCTTTGCAACGGTAAAGTCGATCCGATCGGCGTGGACAGATCAAAAATAAAACTTTCGGTCGAGACGCAGGGCGAAACGGTCGAAAGGGTTTCGTTTAAGATCTACGAAGGAAAAGGCGCGTTAGATAAAAACGCGCTTATCGCCGTGGAAAGCGAAGACTTATTCGCGGTGATAGATGGATCGGGACTAAAAGAACGTTCCGTTTATTTCTGGCGGGCGGAACTGTTTACGGAAAAAGGCACGGTCGTGTCCGATCCCGCTTTTTTCGAGACGGGCATTTCTTCCTTTTCGGCGGCGAAGTGGATACGTGATCCTTCTTTTTGCGGGTACGTTTCGGAATACAAAAAGGATTTTACGATAAACGGCAAGGTCGATAAGGCGAGACTTTTTATCGTGGGACTCGGCGCTTACGTCTCCGAGATCAACGGGAAAAAGACGGACGGGTTCTATTTTAAACCCCTGCTTACCGATTTCGATAAAAGAAGCGGGCTACATAATATAGACTACGACGAAAAGAACTTCGACAACGACAACAAGACCGTGTGCTACGACGCTTTCAACGTCACGGATCTGATAAAAGAAGGCGACAACGAACTGAAGGTGCTTCTCGGCACGGGCTACTATTACGATACGGATAAGACCTTGACCGATCCCAAATTCTATTTCGATAAACCCAAACTTATTTTCGAACTCTATCTCGCGCAGGGCGGGAAAGAGACGGTTATCGCGAGCGATACCGACTGTCTCTGTCGGGCGACCGAGAAAAAGTCTCAGATCTTCGATTGCGACAGCGAAGATTTTACGCTTGAAAAAGGCGGGTATTATAACGCCGCTTACGCGAAAGCACCTACGGGCAGACTCGTGTCTTACGCGTGCGAACGCGACGCCGTGAAGGAAATCGTCGCGCCCGAAGAGATAACGCTGTTCGGTCGCAAGGTCTACGACTTCAAGAAAAACCACTCGGGAAGTCTTTTCCTTAAAGTCAAGGGGGAAAAAGGCGGCAGACTTACCGTAAAATATTACGAATTTTACGACGAAAGGGGGTTAAATTCGCTTTCGGGTTCGTGCCTTCTGTTCAACGAAAAGGGTAAACCCGTAGGCATGGTGTCGCAGACGGACAGTTTCGTTTTAAGCGGGGATACGGATACGATCTCGCCCTTATTCAGTTGGAAATGTTACAGGTTCGTTACGTTAGATTGCGACTGCGATTTTACGGTCATCGATATTAAATCCCTTTTTATCTGTTCCGCCATGGAACACGACGGCGAGTTCACCTGTTCGGACGGGTTTATCCAAAGATTTTACGACGCATATATACTTACTCAGTATGACAACCTGCATTGCGGCGTGTCAAGCGACTGTCCGCACAGGGAAAAATTGCCTTATACGGGGGACGGATGTCTTACGATCGATCCCGTTATGTATAATTTCGATTGCGAAAATTTTTACGACAAGTGGCTGGACGATATAATCGCGGCGCAGGGCAACAACGGCTGGATCCCGTACAGCGCGCCTTATATGGGTGGAGGCGGCGGATATTTTTGGTGCAACGTGATCACCGTTCTGCCCTTAAAACTCTACTACCGTTTCGGGAACGCGGAATACTTAAAACGCAGCGTTAAAGCCGTAAAAAAGTATATAGATTACTGCGTTTCGATGTTAAACGATAATGATCTTATCGACAGAACTTGTACGAGATGGCTTTTAGGCGAGTGGCTTACGCCTTCTCACACCGAGATTGACGTGACGTTTTTCAACACCCTGGCGTTTTACGCCGCGCTATCTAACGCCGAAAAAATCTCCGATATTCTCGGCGAAAACGGAAGATATTATAAACGGTTAAAAGACAGGATAAAGGACGCGATAAACAAAAACTATTTCGACGCCGTCGCACTTAAATACGACAAGGGAAAGCAAGGGGAAGATCTGTTTGCGTTGAGTCTCGGTATCGTTCCCGAAAAGTACGAAAAACGACTTTTCGGAAAGGTCGTGGATCATTACCGAAAAGAACCCTGTTTCGACACGGGTATAATAATAACGCCCGTTCTTCTCGACTATCTGACGAATAACGGCGAACAGGATCTGGCGTACGAGATATTTACCTATAAGGGCGTACCGTCCTTTTACGCCATGCTTGAAAACGAAACGACGTTATGCGAACACTGGAATAAAAAGTGGCCTGACCTTCTTTACGATTCAGACGGGAATATCGTCGAAAATTTCAGCGACGTTTCGCATTGCCACGCTATGTTCGGAAGCGTGGTCGCGTGGATGTACCGCCGTATCGCGGGGTTAGATCTGTCGGAATTCTGCGATAAAAAAATAACCGTCCGTCCCGAATTCATACCGAAAATAAAAAGCGCGGGCGCAAAAAAAGCGACCGCTTACGGTACGGCTTCGGTAGAATATAAAAACGACGGCGGGTTTATAATGCATATAGAAGTTCCCTTCGGCTGTACGGCGGAAGTTTATATTAAAGAGAGCGACGCAGGAAACCTGTTTTTAGACGGAAAGGAACTTAAAAAGAGCGAAGGTTATTACAGGGCGACCTTAAAAGGCGGGAAATACGAAATAAAAGAAAACGAGTCCTAATAGAGAACCCGCTTACCCGTTTTCCGAAAGTTTGCCCGACGATTTGTATTTTTTGGGCGAACAACCGTATTTTTTCTTGAACAGTTTGTTGAAATAGGAGACCGAAGAGAATCCCGCTTCCTGACTTATGTTCAGGATCGAACCCGTGGTAAGTTTGATCTGACTCGCCGCGTACTGAAGCCTGAGATCGTTTAAGTATTCGGTCATAGTCATACCCATATATTTTTTGAAAACGTTGCACATATAACTTCTGTCGTAACTGAATCTGGATACGAGCGAAGGCAGTCCTTCTTTATAAAGTTGGCGCATATTCATTTGTTGTAACAGGTCTTTAAGCCAAGAAGGATATTGATCGTTCTGATCCTTCTTGGCTTTTACGTTATCTTCCATATATTCCATAAGTTTGACGAGAGTAAATTTAGCGATCAGCAATTTTTCGTTCGTGTTTTCGTGTTCGACGAGATAATACTTCTCGATAAGACTTTCTATTTCTTCGATCTTTTCCATCGGGACGTTGATCTTAGCGGGCAGTTCGGGCGCGTTATAAGTTTCGGTTATATCTTCGCCCAAAAACTTCATCACGGTTTTAAAAAAATCTTTTTGAAACAGAATATCTCTGTGTTTAACTTTAGAATCTTTCCTTAAAAAAATATGTCTGTCGGACGGTCTTATAAATATCATATCACCGCCGACCAGATCCATCTGTTTCTCGTTTACGATATGCGAAATTTCTCCGTTCAGCAAATAACTTATTTCGTAAAAATCGTGGTCGTGGTAAACGTCGTCCCCGAACGATATGATATGCGAATTCATGATCATATTTTCGTCCGACATAAAATCGTCCAGATGCAGAACTTTTTTGAAATTTACTTTTTTCATATCCAAATTATAACTCCGATCGGTCGTTTTGTCAATATAAGACTAAAAAAACGGGAAGGGAACAGGTAAAATTTCAAAAAAAACAAAACAGAGAGCAAGTTTTTCACAATATTCGGCGTAGATAAGTGCCGACAGAAGTGATACATTTTTTATAGGATAGAATTCAGACTGGGAAACAGTCTCAAATCAAAAGTAAAAGGAGAAAGAAAAATGAACAAGAAAATCATATCCGTAATTTTGTGTCTCGCGATCGGCGTCGCTTCGGGATTAGTCGGCTGCGGCGGCGTAACGCCTTCGTCCGAAGTCGTCGATTCGACGAAATCGCAATTACACATCGGCGTGTTCGACGCGGGTTTCGGCACGAGATTTATCGAATCCGCGGCGGCGAAATTCAGCGAAAGGTTTAAGGATTATTCTTTCGAGCCGGGTAAGACGGGCGTACAGATCCATATCGATCCCAAGCGTTCTTATTCGGGTTCTAATCTGACTTCCGCGATAAAGTCGGGCAACAACGAGATATATTTCTCGGAAACGGTCGATTATTACGCGATGCTTTCACAGAATTCTCTTGCGGATATAACCGACGCGGTTACGACTCCGCTTTCCGAATTCGGTGAAAGTAAAAGTATCGAAGACAAAATGTACGATCAGGGCGTAAACTACTTCAAGTCCGGCGACAAGTATTACGGTATTCCGTTCTACGAGTCTTACACGGGAATAGTTTACGACGCGGAACTTTTCGACGACAACTATTTTTATCTGGGTAACGGCGGTGAATACGTCAACTTCTCGGGCGAGACCATCGACGGCAGGAACGTCGGTCTGACCGCCGGTCCGGACGGAAATTCCGATACGGCTTTCGACAACGGTTTCCCCGCGACTTACGACGAGTTCTTTGAACTTGCCACGTATATAAACGATTGCAGTATGACGCCGTTTATATGGACGGGGCAGTTCCCTTACTACGCCAACTGGGTGGGAACTACTCTCTGGACCGACTACGAAGGCGAAGACAATATGTATATAAACTTCAACGTCGAAGGCACGGCGACCGATCTTATACAGTCGATCGACGGTAGCGGCAATATAACCTATATGCCCGAAACCGCGATCACAGAAGACAATTATTATCTTCTCGGTAGGCAGGCGGGACGTTATTACGCGGCGAAATTCTTGGAAAGAGTGGTGCGTTCGGGATTCTATAACGCGGCTTATTCTTTCTCGCCTTCGACTTCTCAACTCGTTGCCCAGCAACAGTTCTTATACAGCAACCGTCTGAACAATAAGACGCCTATCGCCATGCTTTTCGAAGGAACGTGGTGGGAAAACGAGGCTTCGGGAACGTTCAGGGAAATGGCGAGTAAATACGCTAATTCGAGCAAGACGGACAGAAAACTCGGATTTATGCCCTTACCCAAAGCGACTTCCGACAAAGTGGGACAAAAACAATCGGTGCTTGCGATAGGTGAAGCGGCGGTCGTCGTCAGTGCCACCACCAAAGCGTCGATAATGGGACTCGTCAAAAAGTTCATACAGTTCGTCCGTACCGACGAGATGCTTGCGGACTTCACCGCGATAACCAGCGTTCCGCTTTCGTACGATTACGAGCTTTCCGAAGATCAGTACAACAACCAGTTGACTTATTTCGGACGTACCGTATGGGATACGAAGCGTAATTCCAACGTCGTATATCCGATCTCGATCGCACCCTTATATTTAAGGAATCAGGGACAAAAACTCAATTCGGGCGTTCTTTGGGACGCGATAATTTCCGGCAACGCCGTGAAATACATGACGTCGTATTACAGGGATAACCCCGCGGCGACCGCTAAAGATTATTTTGAAGGCGTAGTAAGAGACTACGAATCTACTTTTAGGGCGGCTTAACGAAAAACGACTTTAAATAGACAACGGGAAAACGATATGGCAAAGAAAGGCGTAAGGACAAAACGCGGTATAAAGGCGGATAACGAAGAAAGACCGAACGCGATAACGGCGGCGGGCGCGAAAGTCAAAGGGTTTCTAAAAGACGGGATCTACGGCTGTAAAGTCGCCGTCCACAATGCTTTTTCGCGCAACAAAAAGGCGAAGGCTACGAGTATGTCGTCCAAAGCGAAGAAAGATATGATCTTCTACGTGTTGATGATGGCGTATCCCGTTCTTTACTTCCTTCTCTTTTACGTCGCCGTGAATATCAACTCTCTGTCGCTCGCGTTTAAAAACTACGATATAGACGCTTCGGGCAGACACTACGCGATCTGGGCGGGTTTCAATAACTTTAAAAACATATTCAACGAATACACTTCGTCCACGTTGTTAAAGAACGCTCTTGCGAATTCGTTCATCGTATATCTGGTCGGTTTGCTTGCAGTTCCTTTGGGGCTTTTGTTCTCGTTCTATATCGTGAAAAAAGCGTTCGGACACGAATTCTTTAAGGTAATGCTGTTCCTTCCGTCCATACTTTCGTCGCTCATACTCGTCATAATGTTCAAATACGTCGTGGAAAGGCTGTACCCCGCTATTATGCAGGAATATTTCGGCAGGGAAGTGCAGGGGCTTTTAGCGGATCCGAACACGAGATTCGGTACTTTGCTGTTCTATAACATCGTGTTCAGTTTCGGAACGAGCGTTCTTATCTATTCGAGCGCGATGGACAGGATCCCCGATCCTATTCTGGAATCCGCAAGGATAGAAGGCGTTTCGGGCATACAGGAGTTCTGGTACATAACTCTGCCGCTTATTTTCCCGACCATATCGACCTTCCTTATCGTCGGCGTCGCGGGAATATTCACCAACCAGTTTAATCTGTTCAGCGTTTACGGAGCGGCGCCGCCGAGTCCGAATATGTACACCTTGGGCTACTATTTGTTCGCGGAAACCGCTTATGCCAACGAATTGAGTTATCCGAGACTTTCGGCTTTCGGTATTCTGTTTACCGCCGTCGCCGTACCTTTGACTTTCTGCGTGCGATTCTTACTCGAAAAATTCAGTACGAAGGGGGCGGAGTTCTGATATGGTACGCTATAAAGAAAAAGGCAGATCGGGCGTAAGTAACAAAATATTCTTCGGTTTTCTCTTCACGGTGCTTACCCTGTACGTTATATGCCTGCTTATACCGCTCGTCTGGGGTTTATATACGAGTTTCAAGTCGCCTAACGACTGGATGATAAACGAAGTATGGCCGTCGCTTAATATAACCTTCGAGAATTACGTTTCCGCGTTTTCTTCGATGTACGTACAGGTGGGGCAGACCTACTTCTATACGCATCACTTGCTTATGAATTCCTTTTTCTACGCGCTTGGCAGCGCTATAGTCGGAGGGTTCGTGACCTGCATAACGGCGTATATGGTGGCGAAATTCAACTATAAGTTCAGTAAAATAGTCTATGCCGTAGTCGTTATCACTATGACCATACCTATCATAGGCAATCTTCCGTCAATGATAGAGATAACCACGAAAATAGGATTGTTCGATAAAATGTGGGGTATGTGGATAGTAAACGGCGCGTGGTACGGTATGTTCTTCCTTGTATTCCACGCGACTTTCAGAAGCGTCGCGGGAGATTACGCCGAAGCGGCGTCGGTGGACGGCGCGTCGAACTTCGTAGTGCTGTTCGAGATCATGATACCCTTGGTCAAAAACACCTTGGCGATGGCGATACTTTTGGGTTTCATAGGTTACTGGAACGATTACCAGACGCCTATGATATTTTTGCAGTCGAGACCTACGATCGCTTTCGGTATGTATTTATTAAGCACCGATCCGCGCGTACCTTTCGAAACGGTAAGGATAACGGGCGGTATGTTGACTATTCTGCCTATTCTGATAATATTCCTTTTCGCCAAAAACAAAGTCATGGGCAACCTGACTCTCGGCGGAATAAAGGGTTAAAAATAAAAAACGGGAGGTAATGGGAAAATGAGAAATAAACAGGAGGTAATGGAAAAATGAGAAATGCAGTCAAAAAGACGATAGGGATCGTCGTACTCGCTTTCGTAATGGCGTTGTCGGTTTGCGCGGGTATCGCGATGAGCGTTGCCAAAGCCGCCGTATTCACGAACAACCTGTTCTACTCGTCGGGCGTGAATCTTACCAACAACACGTCGATAACGCAGGGCGGGCGCAACGGTACTCTGGCGTCGCCGTTAAGGAGCGGTGCGTACCTTAAGGTAGATCGCGACCTGGTGGGACTTACGAGTCTGGAGTTCGGTATCGCTGATCCGGACGCAATGGACGACTTCGTCGTATCGTTCAACGGAGAATACGACGGTTTTTCCGTCGATATCGAAAAGAGCGGAAACGGTTTCGTCGCGACGGTCGTGGAATCGGGCGAAGTCTTGGGCGAGGCTTCGATAGCCGACGCTAAAAATATCGCGCTTTCGTTCGACGCGAACGGCAAGGAGGTAGCGTTGAACGGTGTGAAAGTGTGCGGCGTACGGTCCGTTATGCCGACTTACGAAATGGTGATCGATTTCGAAAGTGCCGACGGTACGGGCGACGATATCATACTGTACGCGATAAACGAACACAGTTTGGCACAACCCATAATGACGAACAGAAGCGGCCCCACCATTTTTTCCGAATTTTCGGTAAAGGGCGTGGTGAACAACTTCTACAC
>JAFZXG010000129.1 GCA_017616925.1 Clostridia bacterium
GAGATAGCGAATATCTCGAAAGCGGGCGCGGACGTCATCCATCTCGACGTTATGGATGGGGTTTTCGTCAAAAACATCACTTTCGGACATAAATTCGTTAAAGAAACCCGTAAGTATTCGGATAAAATCTTCGACGCGCATTTAATGATAGTCGAACCGTGGAAACACGTTGAAGATTTTGCGAAAGCGGGTGCGGATTATATCACCGTTCATTACGAAGCGTGCAATGAAAGGCTTAAAGATACTTTAAAACAGATAAAATCGTGCGGGGCAAAGTGCGGTGCGGTCATAAATCCCGACACCGAAGTTTCCGCTATAAAAAACGTTATCGAAGAATGCGATATGTTACTTTTGATGAGCGTTTTCCCAGGACTCGGCGGTCAGAGTTATATAGAGAGCGTTACTCCCAAAATAAAAGAGGCGAGAAAACTGATCGACGCGACGGGTAAAGATATTTTACTCGAAGTTGACGGTGGTATTACGCTTAGTAACGTCGGCAAAGTTAAGGCAGCGGGTGCGAACGTGTTGGTAGCGGGCAGTACGGTTTACGCCGCGGCGGATCACGCGAAAGTAATCGAAGAATTAAGAAATTTATGACAATTTCGTAAATTACCGCATATACTTATTCTGTGAGGTAATTTATGAAGATCATCGTTATCAAACCGCCCAGAGCCATAAGAAAAATACTGAAACTTATTTTCGGGAGAAGGATCGCGAAAAAGAGCAGGTGAACAAAGAAAAAACCGCTTTCAAGCGGTTTTTTGTTTTTATTTACTTCATTTCGATCATTGTTTCGGTCGCAAATCCTTTTTCGGAAAGTGCTTGGTTCATTTCGTTAAGCACTTCCGCGGCTTTTTCGTCGGGGAAAGACTTTATATTGAATCTTGAAATATCGATGGCGTCGTTCGCTATAAGGTTTATCGCCGTTTCGGTGTTGTCGTATCCGCTGTTGATGCAGACGATATTGAGTTGTTTTTTTATGGCTTGGTTAAACGAAAACGCCGAGTTTTTACCTGAAATTCCAGTATATACCAACCTTGCGCCGTAAGAGGCGAGAGAGAAGGCTTTTACGATCGGTATATCAGAGTCCGACATATAGACGACGTGTTTAGTCATTCTTCCGCCCGTTATTGACAGCACTTCCTTCTGCCAGTTATCGTTTTCACCCAAAACGTAGTAAACGCCGGACTTTTTCGCTATGTCAAAGTTTTCTTTATGTTGCGCGCAGAGTATTGGGACAGCCTGATAATAAATAAGTATCTGCGAAAGTATTATGCCGAAAAAATTCGCGCCGACTACCGAAACGTAATCGCCTTTTTCAATGTGAAGTTTGTCGATAATAGAAACCGCGAGAGAAACGTAGTCGATAAAGAGAGCCTCTAAGTCCGAAACGCTTTCGGGAAGAGGGAAAAGACTGCCGGGTTCGGTATCGACGAAATCTCTCAAAAACCCGTCGTAATCCGTTCCCGCTATTTTCATATCCGAACATTTTCCGAAATCGTCGTTCTGACAGTTATGACAGACCGCGCAGGGTTTATACGGGCTGATATAGACGTGCCTGCCCGATTCGAGCCCCAAAAGATTCGGTTGTGTCTCGGAAATTATTCCCGTTCCGAAACTGCCCAGCGCGACGCCTTTCACGGCGTTTTCCCCGTTAAATCCCAAAACGTCCGAAAGGGTAAGCAAAGACTTCGTCACCTTAACCTTGATAAGTCCTTCAGGCGACGCGTTTTTGCGGATCATTTCTTCTTTTTCGAGTTTAAACGGCTCTTTTACGATCCAACCTTTCATTTCTACCTCTTAAAATCAGTTTCAATTATATTATACGCGTTAAAAAAACGCAAGTGATTTTAAGCCGATATTCAATTTTTGAAAAATAAAAAAGTTTTCGGAAATTCCGATTTTATTGCAATTATCAGTTGACTAATAATGAAAAATATAATATAATAGCGTAGCAAATTGCTTAAAGAGGTGTAACGTATGAAAGAAGGAATTCATCCCGATTATCACGAAGTTACCGTTGTCTGCGCCTGCGGCGAGACTTTCAAAACGGGTTCGACTAAAAAAACCGACGTAATAAAGGTTGATATCTGCAGTAAATGTCATCCTTTCTTTACGGGTAAGCAAAAACTCGTTGATACCGGTGGCCGTGTCGATAAGTTCAACAAGAGATACAACAAAGCGAATTAGTTTCGTACAACACACGGCTTTAAGGAAACGCACGCTCCTTAAAGCCGTTTTTTTGCTAACAGCGGGGTAACTTTGAAAAAAAAGGAAAAGAGGACGTCGATAGGCGGGCAAGCGGTCATAGAAGGCGTAATGATGCAGAGTTCTTCTTCGAGAGCGCTTGCGGTCAGAGACGATAAGGGAAATATACTGCTCGAATCGGAGCGAATAGGAAACGGCGTGAAAAAAGTTTCTAAGATCCCCGTCGTTCGCGGCGTCGTTTCCTTTATTTCGTCGCTCGTCACGGGTGTGAAAGTTCTTACGCGTTCCGCCGAAGTTTTCGGTGAGGGCGAACCGAGTAAGTTTGAAAAATGGTGCGCCGAAAAACTTAAAGTCGACGTCTTGAGCGTCGTAACTTTCTTTTCGGTACTGATAGGTTTTGTCTTGGCGATCGCGCTCTTTATCTTCGCCCCGCAGGAATTGCGTATTCTTATTCTTGGCGAAAACCCGAACGTCTGGGCGAAAAACTTTCTGGAAGGCGGTTTCAAAATACTTATTTTTATCGCTTACATACTGATCTGTTCGCTGATCAAAGACGTAAGAAGAACCTTTATGTATCACGGTGCGGAGCATAAGACGATATCCTGCTTTGAGAACGGACTCGAACTTACGCCCGAGAACGCGAAGAAGTGTTCGCGGGTACACGACCGTTGTGGCACGACCTTTATCTTTTTCGTGTTGTTCATAAGTATCGTGATATTCGCGCTTTTCGAATCCTTGCTTGCGGTGTGGGGCGTAGTACTTACCCCCGCGATAGTAAGGATACTTTGCAAGATCGCGCTTCTTCCGTTGGTCGCTGGGCTTTCCTACGAACTGTTGAAGGCGTTGTCCAAGACCAAAAACCCGATCTTTTCCCCTTTGAAAGCGCCGGGGCTGCTGCTACAGCGCATCACCACGCGCGAACCCGACGAAAAAATGCTTGAAGTCGCCATCGCGTCCTTTAACGAAGTTATGTCGCTTGACGCCGATCCCGAACTTCCCGTAAAGAAGTTCGATCTTCCCGTAAGGGCTTATAAGGCTTTGGAAGAAGTAAAGAAAGAACTTAAGAAAAACGGTATAAAAGAAACCGCGGAAGCGGAGTGGATAGTATCGATTTCCGCCGGAATAAAACGCGACGAAGCAGGCGGCAACGCCGTGCTGACCAAAGACGCGCTTACAAAAATAGAAAAGATCGTGAAAGAACGCATAACGGGCAGACCGCTTTGGTACTGTATCGGCGACACGGATTTTTACGGGTTTACGATAAAAGTTGACGAAAGAGTTCTTATTCCGAGACCGGAGACCGAACTTCTGGTCGAAAACGCGCTTAAAGATATTAAAGACGGCGATAAAGTTCTGGATCTCGCTACGGGTAGCGGTGCGATAGCGATAGCGGTCGCAAAAAACTGCGGGGCGAAAGTTTTTGCGACCGACGTTAGCGGAAAGGCGATCGAACTTGCCGAAGAGAACGCCGCTAATAACGGAGCCGAGATAGATTTTATCGAAAGCGACCTGTTTTGCGGCGTTAAGGACGAAAAGTTCGACATGATAATATCCAACCCGCCTTATATAAAAAGCGGCGATATCGATGGTTTGCAAAAAGAAATAAAAAATTTCGAACCGCGTTTGGCTTTGGACGGCGGCGCGGACGGACTCGATTTTTACAGAAGAATTATAAAGGACGCACCCGAACATTTGAACAAAAACGGGAAATTACTGTTAGAGTGCGGCAAGGATCAGGCGCGGGAGATAATGGAATTCTTAAAGGACTTTGAAAGCGTCGAGATCATAAAAGATTACGAAGGTGTTGAAAGAATAGTCAGGGCGGTGCTTTAATGTTCAGAAAACTCGATAAATTGCTCGAACGGTACGAAAAACTGAACGAACTTATAGTAGATCCCAAGGTTATTGAAAAAATGGACGAGTGGAAGGTCTATACGAAAGAACTTGCGGATATTTCGGAAATCGTCGAAAAATACAGGGAATTTAAAAAAGCCGTA
>JAFZXG010000130.1 GCA_017616925.1 Clostridia bacterium
ACGACCGCCATACGTTCCTGAGATTCGGAAATAGCGAGTTCCGTACCGTCCAGACCTTCGTACTTTTTGGGAACGAGTCCTAAATCTATATCGAGTCCGTCCGCAAGTTCCCCGATCGCGACCGAAACGCCGCCCGCACCGAAGTCGTTGCACCTTTTTATCATTTTACAGGCGTCCTCTCTCCTGAACAGCCGCTGAAGTTTTCTCTCTTCGGGCGCGTTGCCTTTCTGGACTTCCGCACCGCTCTTTTCCACGGATTTTAAGTTGTGCGCTTTGGAAGACCCCGTCGCGCCGCCTATCCCGTCTCTACCCGTTCTGCCGCCGAGAAGAATAACGACGTCGCCTTTTTGCGGGCGTTCCCTTCTCACGTTTTCTTGCGGGGCGCAAGCGATCACCGCGCCTATCTCCATACGCTTGGCGACGTAGCCCGGGTGATACAGTTCGTCCACTATTCCCGTGGCAAGCCCTATCTGGTTGCCGTAAGAAGAATACCCCGCCGCCGCGGTACGAACGAGTTTTACCTGCGGAAGTTTCCCTTCTATCGTTTCAGAAACGGGAACGGTGGGATCGCCCGCGCCCGTGACGCGCATAGCCGCGTAAACGTAACTTCTGCCCGATAACGGATCGCGGATCGCCCCGCCTATGCAGGTCGCCGCGCCGCCGAAGGGTTCTATTTCGGTCGGGTGGTTGTGCGTTTCGTTTTTGAAAAGCAACAGCCACGGTTCTTTTCCCCCGTCGGCTTCTATCTCGATCTTTACCGTGCAGGCGTTGATCTCTTCGGACTCGTCGAGTTTATCGAGAAGTCCTTTTTTCTTCAACACTTTCGCCGCAAGCGTCGCGATGCCCATAAGATTGACGGGCTTATCGGGTTTTAACTCGTTTTTGTCGGATAAGTACCGTTCGTAAGTCTTCTGTATTTCGGGATCGTTAAAAACGATTCTATCTACGGTCGTCAAAAAAGTCGTGTGGCGGCAATGATCCGACCAGTAGGTGTCGATCATCTTTATTTCCGTGACCGTGGGATCTCTGCCCTCTTTGATAAAATAATTGCGGCAGAACGCGGCGTCGTCTTCGTCCATTGCAAGCCCGTATTCCGACACGAACGCCGAAAGTTTATCCCTGTCGTACCCGCGGAACCCCTTAATTACGGCGACCTTTTCGGTCTCGCCGCACTCGGTTTTAAGCGTTGCGGGAAGATCTAAAGACGCTTCCCGCGCTTCGACGGGATTTATAACGTATTTTTTTACGGCGGTCATCTGTTCTGCCTTTAAGATCCCCGAAATAAGATAGACCTTCGCCGTTCTCACGGTCGGTTTGTCGCCGTAAGATAAGATCTCGAGACATTGCGCCGCGGAATCCGCGCGCTGATCGAACTGCCCCGGAAGAAATTCGACCGCGAAGATCCCGTCGTATCCTTCGGGGATATCGTCGTAAGTTATATCGAGTTGGGGTTCGGAAAACACCGTCCTTTTTCCCTGCGCGAAAAGTTCTTCCGAAACGTTTTCGACGTCGTAACGGTTAAGCACGCGTATTTTTTTCAGTTCCTTAATGCCGAGTAAGGACCTTATCTCTTCGGTAAGTTCTCTCGCCTCGTTATCGAGTCCCTGTTTTTTCTCGACGTATATACGAAAGACCATTTTATCTCTCCTTTATCTGCATTGCTCTTTTGCCTATGTCTTTGCGGTAGTACGCGTCCTTAAACGATACGGCGGCGACCTTTTTATATGCCGAATCTATCGCCTCTTTCAAAGTGGGCGCGGTGGCTGTAACGCCCAGCACCCTGCCGCCGTTTGTAAGAAGTTTGTCCCCGTCCTTTTTAACACCCGCGAAATAGACGCCGTCCTTTACGGGACAGTTTATCTCGTATCCCTTTCCGTACGATTCGGGATACCCACCCGACGCCACTATAACGCAACACGCCGCGCCTTTACCGAAACGTATCTCGGTTTTATCGAGAGTCCCGTTCGTCGTAGAAAGCATCGCTTCTAATAGGTCTGTCTCCAAAAGGGGCAGAACGACCTGCGTTTCGGGATCGCCGAAACGGCAGTTGTATTCTATGACTTTCGGTCCCTTCGGCGTGAGCATAAGCCCGAAGTATAAGCAACCCTTGAAAGTCCTGTCTTCCTTTTCCATCGCCCTGACAGTCGGAATAAAGATGGTGTCCATACACTCTTTCGCGATCTCTTCCGTATAGTACGGGTTGGGTGCGACCGCGCCCATACCGCCGGTATTGAGTCCCTCGTCGCCGTCCTTCGCACGTTTATGGTCCATGGACGACACCATGGGTTTTATCGTCTTCCCGTCCGTAAACGCAAGCACCGAAACTTCGGGGCCTGTCAGAAACTCTTCTATAACGACGTTCTTGCCGCTGTCCCCGAATACGAGATCCTTCATCATCGAATCGACCGCGGCGACCGCTTCTTTTTTCGTGTTCGCGATGATAACGCCTTTCCCAAGCGCAAGCCCGTCCGCCTTTACGACGATCGGAAAACTCTTCCCGTCGAGATAACTTACCGCTTCGTCGCGATCCGAAAATATACGATATTCCGCCGTGGGAATACCGTATTTTTTCATAAGTTCCTTTGAAAACGCCTTACTGCCTTCTATTATCGCCGCTTTTTTATTCGGACCGAAACAGGCTATACCCACTTCGTTAAGACGATCGACCAGCCCCAAAACAAGCGGATCGTCGGGCGCTACCACGGCGTAATCGATTTTATTTTCCAAAGCGAATTTCACGATCCCGTCAAGGTCTTTCGCCCCGATACCGACCGTGATCGCCTCTTCCATCCCGTCGTTTCCGGGAAGTGCGTACAGTTTATCCACGCGCGGACTTTTTTTCAAAGATTTTATAAGGGCGTGTTCTCTTCCGCCGCCGCCTACGACCATTACGTTCATATTTTTTCCTTTTTAGTGGTGGAATAATCTCATGCCCGTAAACGCCATTACCATATTATGACGGTTAGCCGCTTCTATCACGAGATCGTCGCGAAGAGAACCGCCCGGTTCGCAAACGTAACTCACGCCGCTTCTCGCCGCCTTTTCGATATTATCGGAAAACGGAAAGAAGGCGTCGCTTGCGAGCGTTACGCCCTTTATGGTAGAAAGATACGCGTCCTTTTCGGCGCGGGTGAACGGTTCGGGACGGACGGCGAAATATTTTTGCCATACGCCGTCGCCCAAAACGTCTCCGCTGTCGGTATCCGAAAGGTACAGGTCTATGATATTGTTCTTATCGGGGCGACCTATTCCGTCCGCGAATTTAAGCCCAAGAACCTTTTCGTGCTGTCTCAAATGCCACAGATCCGCCTTCCCCGCGGCGAGACGGGTGCAATGTATTCTCGACTGCTGTCCCGCGCCCACGCCTATCGCCTGTCCGTCTACAGCGAAACACACCGAGTTCGACTGCGTGTATTTAAGAGTTATAAGCGCGATTATCATATCTTCGGCTGCGTCGTCGGGAAGATCCTTGTTTTCGGTGACAATATTACTTAAAAGTTCCCTGTTGATTTTAAAATTGTTTCTGCCCTGTTCGAAGGTTATGCCGAACACCTGTTTCCTTTCTCTCTCCTGCGGAACGTAGGCGGGATCGATTTTTACTATGTTGTAATTGCCTTTTCTCTTGGTCTTTAAAAGTTCCAAAGCGTCGGGCGAATAGGACGGCGCGATCACGCCGTCGCTGACTTCTCTCGCGATTATCTTCGCGGTGGTAAGATCGCACTCGTCCGAAAGGGCGACCCAGTCCCCGAAAGACGACATCCTGTCCGTTCCGCGAGCGCGCGCGTAAGCGCACGCAAGGGGCGAGTCGTCGAGACCTTCTATATCGTCCACGAAACAGGCTTTTTTAAGTTTGTCCGAAAGTTTCCTGCCTACCGCGGCGGAAGTCGGCGAAACGTGCTTAAAAGAAGTCGCCGCGCACTTCCCCGTCGCTTCTTTTATTTCTTTGACGAGTTGCCACGAGTTAAAGGCGTCTAAAAAATTGATATAGCCGGGACGACCGCAAAGGATCTCCACGGGAAGATCCGCGCCGTTTTCCATAAAGATACGCGCGGGTTTCTGGTTGGGATTGCAACCGTATTTCAATTCGAATTCTTTCATTTTCTTTTCCTTCCTTTATTTATTTTTGTTTATAAGCCTGTTCTCTTCCTTCCCCGTCGCGAGATCTATATAGCGGACGTAAAGAGATATCTTGTTGTCTTTATCGAGAGAATCCCACAGATCCGAAGTAAATTCGTCTATCGAATCGGGAATAACCACGCGTTCGGGTTCGCCCAAAAAAGTTGGAATAGGATTGCCGTCCGTGACGTAAGTGTGGATAAAATGTCCTACGCCGTCCAAAGACTCGTAGTCGAAAGTGTAGCGGTTGCACGCCGTACCCTTTTCGTCCGCGGACTTTAAGATACTCATTTTATACGAGAAGGGTTCGGAAAGATCAAGCATCGCACTGATACGCGGAGTAAAGTTGGGCGCATCCGGTTCGAACTTTCTCGTCTTAAGCGCGGACGAAAAACATTTGCCTTCTTTTAAGGCGTCGTAGATAGTGTCGGTCTGATCGCCGTTCGTCACTATAAGTTTATCGTTATAACGGCGTATCGCGGCGTAAATAATTAAACTCGGATCTATAACTTTACTCGCGTCGAAGGGTTCGGTGAACACTTCGCCGTTCTTTTCGGTAAACACACGGTTGCGACTGTTGTTGCTCCTGCCCATAATGAAGTAGGCTACCGCCGCCTTGCCGTTTTTACTTTTACCGACGACGATACCCCTGCCCACGTAAGGATTACCCGATACAGTCTCTCCTATCGTTTTAATTTCGTAAACGTTCATTTTATATTCTCCTTTATTTTTTTGCATACTATTTCGCAGGACGCAGGCAGTATTTTCCACTCCGCTTCTTCCATAACGCGCCGTTGCAGAATTTCGGGCGTGTCCCCTTCTTTTACTTCCACCGCCTTTTGCATGACTATCTTTCCGCCGTCCGCGATCTCGTTTACAAAGTGCACGGTAGCACCCGTGACCTTTACGCCCCTATTTAGCGCGGCTTCGTGGACTTTAAGTCCGTAAAACCCTTCGCCGCAGAAAGACGGTATAAGCGACGGGTGTACGTTAAGTATCCTTTCGGGATAACGGTCTGTAAATTCTTTGGACAAAATCACCATAAATCCCGCGAGAACGATAAGGTCAATCGAACGGCTTTCGAGTTCTTCGGTTATTCTGCTTTCGAAGGTCGCGCGGTCGGTTTTTTTGACCACGACGGTTTCGATCCCCGCGTTCTTCGCCCGAACGAGCGCGTAAGCGTCCGCTTTATTCGAGATAACGAGCGCGAGCCTGCCACTACGTAGCACACCGCTTTTTTCGGCGTCTATAAGCGCCTGCAGATTAGTCCCGCCGCCCGAAACGAGAACGGCGATCTTCGCTTTTCTTCCTTCCATACCCTTTTTATTTCCTTAATACAGCGTGACCGCGTCGTCGCTTTTTTTCAGTTCGCCTAAAATATACGCGTTCACGCCGTTATCTTTAAGTACGTTTACCGCGGTCGCCGCGTCGCCTTTTCCGACAATCACACTCATGCCCACGCCCATATTGAAGGTGTTGAACATATCTCTTCTGTCTATTCCGCCGCGCTTTTCTATTAAATCGAATATCGGCAGGACCTTGACGTCCGTTTCCTTTATAGATACGCCGAGTCCCTTTTTGATCGAACGCGGCATATTTTCGTAAAACCCGCCGCCCGTTATGTGCGAAACGCCCTTTACCTTAATCCTGTCAAAGAGTGCAAGCATGGGTTTAACGTATATCTCGGTCGGCGTAATAAGCGTTTCGCCGAGAGTTTTGCCGCCGAGTTCGGTCGGTTTTTCGTTAAGGTCGCGGTTTTCCACGTCGAAAACCTTTCTGACGAGTGAAAACCCGTTCGAGTGTACGCCGCTCGAAGGTAGCGCGATCATAACGTCGCCTTCGGTCTGCGTATTTTTGTCGATAATCCCCGATTTATCGACCACGCCCACGGAAAATCCCGCGAGATCGTATTCGTTTTCGGGATAGAATCCGGGCATTTCCGCCGTTTCGCCGCCGACGAGTTCACAGCCCGCCCTTACGCAGCCTTCGGCAACGCCGCCGACTATCTCGGCTATTTTTTCGGGGACGTTCTTACCGCACGCGATATAATCGAGAAAAATAAGAGGTTTCGCCCCGCAGCATATAACGTCGTTCACGCACATCGCCACGCAGTCGATACCCACCGTGTCGTGCTTATCTAAAAGGAAAGCGAGTTTGAGTTTAGTACCCACGCCGTCCGTTCCCGAAACAAGCACGGGGTTTTTTATACCCGTAAGGTCAAGCGGAAACAATCCGCCGAAACCGCCAAGATCTTCCTTTCTTCCGCCTGTCATGGTGCGGGCGACGTGTTTTTTCATAAGTTCCACGGCCTTATAGCCCGCGGTTATGTCCACGCCCGCGTCTTTATAACTTTGGGAAAAACTTTTCATTTTTCGCTCCTTTTTATTCCTTTCCGTTCCAGCAATAAGTGCAGAGTTTGCAGGGCGAAATGCCTATCGCCTTTTCCATACCTTCTATGGACTGGAATTCGAGCGACTCGAAACCGAATCTGTCGCAGATCGCCTTGCGCATTTTCTTTCCGCGTTCCGTAGAACCGTCGCTGTATTCGTCGAGATGTTTAAGTCCTTCTTCCCCTTCGAGTTCCATAATGACTCTGCGGGTAATAAGTTCCATATCACTCGTCGCACGGGAAAAGTTAAGGTACTTACAGCCGAACATAATGGGCGGACACGCCGACCGCATATGTACGGCTTTCGCGCCGTTCTCGTACAGGAACTCGACCGTCTCTTTAAGTTGCGTTCCGCGGACTATCGAATCGTCCACGAACAGCAGGCTTTTATCCTTTATAAGTTCTTTGACGGGGATCTGTTTCATCTTCGCGACCTTGTCGCGTTCGACCTGTTTATTAGGCAGAAAACTTCTCGACCAGGTCGGCGTGTATTTTATGTACGGGCGCGCGAACGGGATCTTGCTTTCGTTGGAATAGCCGATCGCGTGCGGAGTTCCCGAATCGGGTACGCCGCAAACGTAATCCGCCGCGGGCACCGTTCCCCTTTTAACGTCTTCTTCGGCAAGGATCCCGCCGTTCTTACAGCGCATCACTTCGACGTTCACCCCTTCGTAGCAGGAAGTAGGATACCCGTAGTACGTCCAAAGGAAAGAACATATCCGCATCTCTTCGGTCGGCGGGATAAGAGTCTTAACGCCCTTAGAAGTGATCTCGACCATCTCGTTCGGACCTAATTCGCGGTAATCTTTATACCCTATTTTCTGATAAGCGA
>JAFZXG010000131.1 GCA_017616925.1 Clostridia bacterium
ATTGACAAATATTGTAGTTAAAGTGTACAATAGACAAATGGAAAGAATTATATTCAGTGGCGAGTGGGATAAGCATAGCATGGATTATTATGTTTCACATGCTTTTAGGGAATATAGAGTTGCAATGTTAATAGCATTGATACTTTGTCTTTCTTCGCAAATTATTTTAGGGGCATTGTCTAACGGGTACAGACTTTTTGCCATTGCGTTTTCACTAACTCTGCTTATCCTATTTACTACTTTTATCAGTTGTCCAAAAATTTTTTATCCAAGGCGCATCCTTTATGCCGAATTGCCTTATATAATTACCATTGAAAAAGAAAAAATCGTTTGTGACAGCACCACAAATAATGCTTATTATTCAAAAGAACTTAAAGATGTTAAAAAGGTAGTTGATTTCGGAAGTTTTTATTGTGTATCTTTTTATTTTTCACGCGTGAAATTTATCTGTCAAAAAGATTTAATTATTCAAGGTACGATAGAAGAGTTTGAAGAGACTTTTAGCGACGTGATAGTCAGAAAAAAATAAGGATCGTATAGGAAAATAATTTTAGTTTAATTGAATTAATCGAAAGAACGCTTTGTTGTAGTAGATTCGTATTATATAGTGGAAGCATAATTATGGTTGAATTTAAGGGCGAATTGAATCTGAAAAGTTATAAACCTATAATACATAGGCTAAATAAGGAACTTCAGATTATCATTATTGTGGTTTATCTGATTATCGCTGTTCCGTGCTTTTTGTTATATTGTTTGACGGATTTCGGATTTGCCTTGATCGCGGGTGCAATTTCTCTCACGGTTATAGCGCTTACAAGTTTTATACTTTTATTTTTCGCAGGGGAAAAATTTCATCGGGAAACCTTAAAAATGTTTCCGAAGTATATTGCCTTTGAAAACGGAATAATCGAACTTGGATATAACAGTCAAAAACACAGAGAGTTTTATTATGAAAATATAAAGGGCATAGCCGACTACGGCGAGTTTTATTACGTTTTTTTGAAAATCCCAAATAGAAATCAATCTTTTGTTTGCCAAAAAGGTCTGATAACCGAAGGTACAATAGAAGAATTTGAAGAGACTTTTAGCGACGTGATAGTCAGAAAAAATAAGGATCGTATAGGAAAATAATTTTAGTTTAATTGAATTAATCGAAAGAACGCTATGTTGTAGGCGACTTAATTTATTTAAACGCAATGGGGGAAAGACGGCGTAAATGCCGTCTTTTTTATACTTGAAAAGTGTGGCAAAAGGTGGTATAATAGATCCGACAAAGTTTTACGGGAGACGATATGAAAGGTATTATTTTAGCGGGCGGCGCGGGAACGCGACTTTATCCGCTTACGAAAGTGACGAGTAAACAACTCTTGCCCGTTTACGACAAACCGATGATCTATTATCCGCTTTCGGTGCTTATGCTTGCGGGAATACGCGAGATCCTTATAATTTCCACGCCTTCGGACACGCCGAGATTTAAGGAACTTTTAGGCGACGGGGAAGAGTTCGGCGTAAAACTTTCCTATAAAGTCCAGCCGTCCCCCGACGGACTCGCGCAGGCGTTCGTGCTGGGAAAAGAGTTTTTAGGCGGCGCGGCGGGCGCGATGATACTCGGCGACAATATCTTTTACGGAAACGGGCTTAAAGAACTTTTGTTTAAAGCGGTCGCAGACGCGGAAAACGGTCGCGCGACGGTGTTCGGCTACCGAGTTTCCGATCCCGAAAGGTTCGGCGTGGTCGCTTTCGATAAAAACGGAGTCGCCACGAGTATAGAAGAAAAACCCAAAAACCCAAAGTCCGATTACGCGGTGACGGGGCTGTATTTTTACCCCGCGGGCGTTTCCGAGATCGCGGAAACTATTCCGCTTTCGGACAGAAAGGAATACGAGATAACCACTCTCAACGAAATATACTTAAAGCGCGGACTACTCGATGTGCAACTTCTAAAAAGCGGGTTTACCTGGCTCGATATGGGTACGACCGACAGTCTGGTGGAAGCGGCGGAATTCGTCCGCACCATTGAAAAACGGCAGAACGCCGTTCTGTTCGCGCCCGAAACCATAGGCTACTCTAACGGCTGGACGGACGAAAAACGGTTGCTTTCCGCGGCGGAAAATTACGGAAATTCGTCCTACGGCAAGTTTTTAAGGGCTTTTGCAGAAGGAAAGGTGTTTTAATATGTTCAAGTTTGAAAAAACCCGTATAAAAGGCGTTTATATCGTAGAACCCGAAGTCCACGGCGACGCGCGGGGCTATTTTATGGAGACCTATAAGGAAAGCGAATTTTTCGCCGCGGGATTAAAATATAAATTCGTGCAGGATAACCAGAGCGCGTCCAAAAAAGGCGTACTTCGCGGAATACATTATCAGATAAACTTTCCGCAAGCCAAACTCGTAAGAGTTTTAAGCGGAGAAGTGTTCGACGTGGCGGTCGATCTTCGAAAGGGTTCGGACACTTACGGCAAGTGGGTGGGCGAGATTCTCTCCGCGGAAAACAAAAAAATGCTATTGATCCCAAGGGGGTTCGGACACGGGTTTTCGGTGCTTTCGGACTTCGCGGAATTTTCGTATAAGGTGGACGACTTTTATCACCCCGAGGACGAGGGGGGTATAATCTGGAACGATCCCGATATAAATATCGCGTGGCCGACGACGGACGGCGTTATTCTTTCCGAAAAAGACAAACGACACCCGTTGTTTAAGGACTTAAAACCCGAACTCGTCGTAAAGGATAACTTATGAAAGTTTTAGTGACGGGTGCGCTCGGGCAGTTAGGCGGCGACGTCGTAGCCGAACTTCTTTCCCGCGGTATCGCCGCGGTAGGCAGCGACGTAAAGGACGCGGCGGAAAGTTTCCCCGCCGAATATATTAAACTCGACATTACGGACGGAAACGCCGTAGAGACCGCGCTTGAAAAAATTATGCCCGACGCCGTGATCCACTGCGCCGCTTGGACGGACGTGGACGGCGCGGAAAAGGAAGAGAATAAACCGCTCGTATATAGGATCAACGCCGCGGGTACTTCCTATATCGCGAAAGCGTGCGAAAAGATCTCGGCGAAGATGCTTTATATTTCCACGGACTACGTTTTTAAGGGAAGCGGGGACGTTCCTTATAAGCCCGACGACAAAAATTTCGCGCCGTTAAATTATTACGGCGAAACCAAACTCGCGGGCGAAAAAGCCGTGGCGGAACTTAAGAAGTTCTTCGTGGTGCGTATCGCATGGGCGTTCGGTGAAAACGGTAAAAATTTCGTCAAAACCATGCTCGCGCTTTCCGAAAAACACGACGCGCTACGCGTGGTAAACGACCAGATAGGCACGCCCACCTATACGAAAGACCTTTCAAGGCTTCTCGTCGATATGATACTTACCGAAAAATACGGTTTCTATCACGCTACCAACGAAGGCGGATTCGTCTCTTGGGCGGATTTCGCCAAAGAAATATTCGCCCTTTCGGGAAAGACTACGAAAGTCATACCCGTCACCACTGCCGAATACGGCGTTTCGGTGGCAGAACGTCCCTTTAACAGCCGTCTCGATAAAAGCAAACTCGTAAAAAACGGCTTTATTCCGCTTCCCGACTGGAAAGACGCCTTAAAACGCTTTTTAAGAAATATCGGAAAATAAAAAACGATAAAAAATCGAAAACGCCCGAAAGGGCGTTTTTCTTTTAGCGGACGTATCGCCGTCTGCGGTTTTTCCTATAAAAGCGCGTCAAGTAAGGGTTTGATTTTTTCGATAGGCAAGCCTATTATATTTTCTTTGCTTCCCGTAAAGGATTCTATCTTTATAAACCCGTCCTGAAGTCCGTAACTTCCCGCCTTGTCCATGGGCTTTCCGCTTTCGACGTATGCTTTAATAGTTTCCTTTTTCAGTACGGGGAAGGTGACTTTCGATTCCGCGTAATCTTTTACCGTGCCTTTTTCGGTCGTTAACGCAAACCCCGTATAGACCGTATGAGTGTTCCCAGACAGCGAAGAAAGAGTTTTTATCGCGTCGTTCTCGTCTTTGGGTTTTCCTATGATTTTGCCGCCCAAAACGACCACGGTATCCGCGCCGAGAACGACGGCGGCGTTGTCTTTTAATTTACCGAATACGTCCTCGGCTTTTCCCACGGCGTTGCAGAGAACGGTCGCAATAGGATCTTTCGGGTACAGGACTTCCTTAAAGTCGCTCTTTTCCACCGAAAAGTCGTAGCCCGCTTTTAAAAGTATTTCCCGTCGCCGCGGCGACGCGCTCGCAAGAACAAGACGCATTTTTTTCTCCGTTGCCGATATTATAACAAAACCGAAAAATTAAGTCAACGGAGACCGTTAAACTTGCTATATTTTTTTTATTGTGTTATACTTATTATCGCTTTAAAGGAGAAACCATGACTTACGATTTTGACAAAATTATCTCGCGGTTCGACATTTCGGGTAAACTCGTTTCCTGCTCCCGTTACGGTGAAGGGCATATCAACGAAACCTATCTTGCGATAACCGAAGATAACGGGAAAGAAACAAAATATATATTGCAGAGAATAAACGGCAAACTGTTTCCGGACGCAGATAAACTTATGAGCAATATTTGTCTCGTTACCGATTTCAACCGAAAAAAGATCGCGGAACGCGGCGGCGATCCCGACAGGGAAAGTCTTACCGTAGTAAGAACGCGGGACGGGAGACCTTATTATCACGACGAGACTACTGACTCGAATTTCAGGGTGTACGTATTCATCACGGGTGCGATCGCGTACCAGACCGTAGAAAAGCCCGAACATTTTTACGAAAGCGCGATGGCGTTCGGCAACTTTGCGAATTTACTCGCCGAATTCGACGCGACCAAACTTTACGAAGTTCTGCCCGATTTCCATAATACCGAAAAAAGATTCGGGGATTTTGAAAACTCGCTTTTAAAAAACGCCGTCGGCAGAGCCGCGGGCGTAAAGAAGGAAATAGATTTCGTGTTAAAAAGAAAAGATTACTGCGGCAGGATAGTAAACCTTTTAAAAAGCGGGGAAATGCCCGTAAAGGTCACCCATAACGACACCAAACTGAACAACGTTATGCTGGACGAGACGACGAGCAAGTACGTCGCGGTCATCGATCTCGACACCATAATGCCGGGAAGTATCTGTTACGATTTCGGTGACAGTATCAGATTCGGCTGCAACACGGGCGCGGAAGACGAACCCGACCTTAACAAAGTCAATTTCGACGTAAACCTTTTTAAGTCTTACGCCAAAGGCTATCTTACGGCTTTGGGGAATAGCGTCACGAAAACGGAAAGGGATAATCTGGCGTTCGGCGCGATACTTATGACTTACGAGTGCGGTATGAGATTTTTGGCCGACTATCTGGACGGGGACGTGTATTTCAGGACCACGCGGGCAAACCAGAACTTAGACAGGGCGAGAACGCAGTTCAAACTTATCGAAGATATGGAAAAAGCCCTTCCGGAAATGGAAAGGATAATCGCCGAAAACTAAAACGAAAACGCCGGTCACGGCGTTTTTTTCTGCGATTTTTTTACTCTCTTTACGAACTCGTCGTGTGAAGCGGATATTTTCAGCAGTCTGTCTCCGAGATCGTTTATCCGCCGCTCTTCGCCTTGCGGGGAGACGTCGGAAGGGTGCTGCGAAGTTTCCTTTTTTTCGGGATCGTTAGCGGGAGAAGAGACGGTGTTTTGGGTTCTGTACAGGCTTAAAAGCGAATTTATCAGGTTAAATACGCCGAATTTATCCATAATTTTTATTTCTCCTTAACAAAAAAGGCAAAAAAACAAAAAAATCATTGCAAAAGTTTTCCGTATAGTCTATAATATACAGGTATACAAATAATTATATTCGGCGACTTTCGAAAAGTTTCCGGATCGTATCGGAGTAATTATGAAAAAGACCGTATTTAAAATATTGACCTGTCTTATTTGCGTATGTTTTACTTTGTCGGCGTTCGCCTGCAAATCGTCGGTAAGTTTTAATAAGACGACTCTTAAAAACTGGGGCGCGGCGGAAGGCAATTACGGGTTCGTTTCGACGACCTCGAACTACGTTTACTTTATCAACGGCGTGGGAACGAGTACCGCCGACAACACTTTCGGCGCACCCGTTAAGGGCGCACTCATGGTCGCGGATAAAAACGATCTTACGAACGCGCAGATAGCGGTTCCCAAACTCTTCGTCGCTACCGATTACGAATCGGGGCTGTTTATTCTCGGCGAAGGCAACGAAACGTACGTTTACTACGGCACGCCCAACACCGAAAAAAATTCGTCGGGCAATATCGCGAACAACGAACTCGTCTTTTCGAGAACCAGACTCGACGGCGAGAACACTTCGACCTTTATCACCGTGGACGGAATATCTACCGAATACAGATTCGCGGCAGCGGAAGGAACGGTGTATCTCGTCTATAAGGCCGATAATAAACTTATAGAATATAACACTAAGACGGGTGCTTCCAAGACGATCGCCGAGACCGACGTTAAAAAGAGCGAATCTCTCGACACCGTGCTTTTTTGCAAGAACGGCGACGGAACGGGCTTTACCGCGGTTTACACCGTGACCTGTTACGAAGGGGCTTTCGTTTCCGAAGGAACGAGAACGAAAGCGGCTTACAATAAGGTTTACGCCTATAAAGCGGGTTCCGATCCCGAGTGTATTTTAAGCGGCGCACCCGACAGCGACGGGTATAAGATCAGCGCGAACGACACTTATAAAATAAGTCTTTTCAAGGGAGAATATCTATTCGTCGGAATCACTGCGGAAAGCGCTTCCGAAGAAACGGCGCATATTTACGATCTCACCTTAAGAGAAATAAAGAGGATCGTCAACACGGGCTATACCGCAGACAGCGTGCTTATAGAGAACTGGGACGAAATATACGTTGCGGACGGCGATAAGATATACAAATCTTCGTTCATAACCGCCGATAAAGAAAATAAAGAAGTGGTCGCGAACGTTTCCGCAAGCAAACTTCTTTTTATAGAAGACGGTAAGATATACTACACCACTTCCGATAATAAGATCGCGAGATGCACTCTGGGCTTGCCCGACGGACAGGTGATAGTGGTAAACGAAACGGTTTATCTTTCCTGGTTCGCACCCGAACTTATCGGCAACGATCTTTTCTACGCCGATAACGACCGTTACGTTAAGTATATAGACGTGACCGCCGCGGAAGTTTACGACGACGAAAACGATATAACGACTTTAGGCGACGGAACGGCTATAGGCAAGAAATTACCCGCTGACGAAGCGGCGAAGTTCACTTCCGCGCTTAACGGCATATATATAGAAAAAGACGGCGAAGTTACGGACGCGGGTATTAACGAAATACAGAGCGTTTTCGACGCGTTGTCTTCCGAAGCGAAAGCGAAAATATCCGAAAACAGTCTTAAAAAGTTCGAGAACTATAAGACCGCTTATACGGTCGCCGTTAAGTTCGACGCATTGAAGACTGTAAAGAATTACGATAATCTTTCCGACGAAGAAAAGACGGCTTTAAGGACGGCTTACGAGAGTGCTAAAACCACGGTCGCCGCGCTTTCGGACGCGAGTACGATAAGAGATATCGTTTCAGACAATCTCAACTGGTACTACCAAAAAGCCGCTACTTTATTCGAGGAATAAAATCAAGCGGAATTATCGACAAAAAACGACCGTTTTTTGCGGCCGATCCATTTTTGTACAAAAAATTTACCCAGTAAAAACCTAAATTTTCGTCAATATTTTACAATAATCGCATTTCTTTTTTTGTTTTTTTACAAAAATA
>JAFZXG010000132.1 GCA_017616925.1 Clostridia bacterium
ATCCTATGGGCGGGACCGATCCTAAATTCGTCGTTATGATGATCTTTACGATATGGTCGGGTTTCGGCACGGCGGTGCTTATATATACTTCCACCATGAGCGGTATCCCTACCGAAGTGGTGGAATCGGCGAAACTTGACGGTATAACGCCTTTTAAGGAACTTATTTTTATTACCATGCCCATGATATATCCCACTTTCGTTACTTTTATGTTGGTGAATTTCGCCGCGCTGTTTACCAACGAGATGTCTATGTTCCTTATGTTCAATTACGATACTTCAAGGAGCCGCGGCGATTCTACGATCGGATATTTCCTTTTTGCGAGAGCGTATATGGCGAACCACGACGGGATACAAGGCTTATCGGAAATGTCCTACTTGTCGGCTTTCGGCATTTTGTTGTCGATAATAGCAATCCCGCTGACCTTTCTGGTCAAGCGATTGCTGGAAAAATTCGGTCCGTCGTTCGAGTAAGGTGTATATATGAAACGGGACAGATCCTTCGGAAAAAAGAAATTCAGCGTTTTTAACTTTGTTCTCGCCGTTCTGCTCGCAGTATACACGGTAAGTATTTTTCTTTCGATCTACTTTATCGTAGTTAACGCGTTTAAGGACGTAGCCGACTATCTCGGCGGCTATAATTCGGTAAGCGGCAAAAGTTACGTAGGGGAAAACGTATTCGGCGTGCCGAGAGCGGGTTCGCTGACTTTCTATAACATCAAAGAGATCTTGAGTTGCGCGATACACGGACGCAGAAACGGGATAAGTTACGATTTTTCAATGATCCCGGATATATTTCTTTATTCCGTGGTATACGCCGTCGGCGGAGCGTTTTTTGCGGCGATAGTGCCTTGTATAACCGCGTATTTCGTGGCGAAATTCAATTATAAGTTCAGTAAGATCCTGTACGCTACGGTTATCGTGGTAATAATAGTTCCCATTATCGGGAATCTGCCTTCTACTTACCGCGTTCTGCACGCTCTAAATCTGTACGATAACATATTCGGTATGTTCCTGTGTAAAGCGCATTTCGTAAATATGTGGTTTTTGGTGTTTTACGCCGCCTTTAAGAGCGTTCCCAACGATTATATGGAAGCCGCTTATATCGACGGCGCGTCGGAATTCAGGGTGATGGTTAGCATAATGTTGCCGCTTATAAGAAACGCGTTGTTTACGGTGGTGCTTATCTTCTTCGTTGACCTGTGGAACGACTATCAGACGCCCGCGTTGTTCTTGCCTTCGCACAGAACGTTCGCGTACGTCGTAAGTACTTTTCAGGATATGTCGGAGACGAAAACCAGCGATACGGTGTGGCAGTTAAAAGAAGTGCCTTTTCAGATGGCGGCAAGCGCGATCATGACGTTGCCAACGCTGCTGCTGTTCGTCGCTTTCAGAGAAAAACTGATGGGTAATCTTACGATGGGCGGTATCAAAGGATAAAAGTAAAAATAAGAGCAGGAAATATTCGGTAAATAATAAAAAGGAAAGAAAATGAAGAAAAAGACGTTTTTTGTGAGTTTAATATTGTTGGTATCCGTTATCGCTTTTCTGTTCGGGGGCGTAATGTTGCTGAAAGCGCCGAAAGCGTCGGCGGCGGATATCGAATATATCGACGGAGCGATAGAAAACGATTACGCTTTGGGGGCGACCTTCGTCTGTCCGCCCGCCAAAATAAACGTAGGCGGAACGCTGCTTGACGTAAGCGGACACGCTCTTTTTTATCCCGACGGCAAGGCGGTTTCCGAAAGCGAATACGTTTTATCTTACCCCGGTAAATACGTGTTAAGGTATTTCGCGGATCATAACGGCAAGACCGTTTATGCCGACGACGAATTTACCGTAAAGGGCGAGAAGTTCGGGCTTATCGGCGAAACGTCTTCGGTCTGTTACGGGAACACGGGGGAAGAAAAGGGAAATATCGACGGGCTTATCGTCTCGCTCGCTTCGGGCGACGTTTTTACCTATAATAAACCCCTTGACCTGAACGGAAAGAAAGGATACGACAAATTGATCTCCTTTTACGTTCTTCCCGCGACCAAGGGGATAGCCGACGTTCTGGACGTTAAGATCAGACTTACCGACGCTGCCGACGAAACTAATTTTATAGAGTTTGCGGTCTTTGCCAGAGGCGACGACGAAAACGAAGCGGACGGTCAAGCGTTGGCTTCGGCGGTGCGGACGAAAAACAGCAGTCGGTACGTGGGTTTGCACTATAAAGGTTATGCGCCCGAAAACGCGGATCTGTTTTACGACGGGGATTATTACTCGATATATAAGGACGTTTCATTTACTTCAAGATTCGGTTATCCTTCGTACGCCGCGTCTCTTGCCGCCTGCGTCGGATACGGCGCCGACGTAGATTATTCGGGGGCGACCGCACTGCAGACTGGCAATTTCAATAAGCCTTTCTCCTACGCTTTGGATTACGAAGAGAAAAAGGCTTACGGATACGAACACGGAACGGGCAACTGGGGACAAGATAGCAAGTTGATCGCCGATCTCGACGACGCCCTGTTCTTCGACGATCCCTGGACGGGCTTTACTACCGGCGAAGTCTATCTGAGCGTATATTCGGATATGTATACCGGTTCATCTTTCAGTTTCGTTATCCTTAATATTTACGACGAAGACCTTTCCGTCGCCGATTACGCTTATACGCGCGAGCCGGTGATCGAAGTCGATTATCCCGACGGAGATATGCCGTACGCGATCAAAGGTCAACCTTACCGCATTTTCGACGTGAAAGCCTATTCCGGTTGCGACGGGGCGATAGAGTGTCAGGCGTTGGTCTATTCTGATTACCTTTCTAATTCGCCGAGACTTCTTTCCGTTACCGACGGCGCTTTCGTTCCGACCGACGAAAAAGCGTCGTATACGATCGTCTACAGCGCGGTGGATTCGTACGGTAACGTTGCGAAAAAGGTGGTCGATATTCCCGTAAAGGCGACTCGTACGGCGAGTTTCACGCTTTCAGGCGGGGAAAGCAGCGGTCTGACCGGCGAGGATATCGTCTTAAAACAACCCGTAGTCGAAAATCCCAACGGGAACTTTACTGTTTCCGCGGTGGCGATCAAGGGGAACGACGTTTATCCCGTAAAACTTTCCGAAAACGGAATATACGGTTTCTATACTCTTGAAGCGGGAGATTACACTGTAAAGTATACGTTTACAGACTATAACGAACCCATAGAGAGAACTTACGGGCTGACCGTTACGGAAAATCCGTATTCGGTATTCTACGGAGATCCCGCGTTACCCGCGGTGTTCGTCAGCGGCGCTAAATATACTTTCCCCAAGCAGTACGGCAAGTCGTTTAACGGCGGGGAAGTCACGGATCCCGAGGCGACTCTAAAATATTCTTTCGACGGCGGCGCGTTTACGGATTACGCTTACGGTACGCCGATACAAATTACCGCCGAGAACAGCGTTAAACTCGTTTATTCACTCGTCGGCGCAAGGGAAGATCGGGTGATCGATATGCCCGTTACGGACGTGGGACTTTCTTCGGGGGATCTTAAACAGGAAAAATATTTCTATTCCACGCAATTTACCGCGAGTGCGTACGAAGACCGAGTCTCTTATTCCACTACCGAGCGTTTTGCCGAACTGTCTTTCGTTAAACCGCTTTTAACGACCGCTTTCTCGGTTAAGTTCAGTTTGTCGTCGGATAATTTTTCCGACCTGTCGTTTATTTTTACGGACGCGACCGATTTTACGAAC
>JAFZXG010000133.1 GCA_017616925.1 Clostridia bacterium
CACTTTTTTAAGGATCTTGTCTCTTCCCTTTTCAAAAAGATAAGTGGTGTAGGAACCTTCCTTCTTTTCGGTCTTTCTGCCCGCGATGAGTTTCATAAGGTCTTCGTAGGAAAAGTCCTTGTCGTCGCTTTCGTACACTTTATCGTTAAAACAGGATTCCGTGCCCTTGTGGCAGGCGGGACCTTCGGGCTTTACCGAGACGACCAGCGCGTCCCTGTCGCAATCGGCGGTTATCGAGACGACGTGCTGGTAATTGCCGCTCGTTTCGCCCTTTAACCACAGTTCGTTTCTCGACCTGCTCCAGAAACACGCAAGCCCCTTTTCCATAGTTATTTTAAGGCTTTCTTCGTTCATATACGCAAGCGTCAGCACTTTTTTACTCACGCTGTCCGTTACTATCGCGGGTATAAGCCCCTTTTCATTGAATTTAAGTTCTTTTAAGTCTAACATTTTTTTCTCCTTATATTCTCGTTTCGATACCGTTTTTCTTCATCAGTTTTTTGAGTTCGATTATATTCGTTTCGCCGAAGTGGAATATCGACGCCGCAAGTCCCGCGTCCACCTTGGGTATGGTTTTAAAAAGCGTTATGAAATCTTCGGCTTTACCCGCGCCGCCCGACGCGATAACGGGTACCGAAACGATACCGCAGACCGCTGAAAGCATCTCTAAGTCGAAACCGCCTTTCACCCCGTCGGTATCTATCGAATTGACCACGATCTCGCCCGCGCCCGAATCCACGCCGCGTTTTATCCACTCCAACGCGTCGAGTCCGGTATTTACTCTTCCGCCTTTAGAAAAAACCGTGAACTTCCCGTTCACCCGTTTTATATCGACCGAAAGAACGACGCATTGATCTCCGTAGAGTTTCGCTGCGCTTTCTATAAGCGACGGATCTTTTATCGCGCCCGAATTGACGCTTACCTTGTCCGCGCCGCATTTAAGCACCCTGTCGAAATCGTCCAGACCGTTTATGCCGCCGCCCACCGTAAGCGGAATAAAGACCTTGCTTGCCGTTTCCCTTAAAACGTCGGTGAAAAGTTTTCTGCCGTCGGACGACGCGGTGATATCGTAAAACACGAGTTCGTCCGCACCGTTTTTACTGTAATACTCCGCAAGCGCTACGGGGGAAGAAACTTCTTTCAGCCCCGTGAAGTTTACGCCTTTTACGACCTTCCCGTCCTTTACGTCAAGACAGGGAATAATTCTTTTCGTTATCACTTCGCCACCCGTATCGCTGTTTTTAGGTCTATACTGCCCGAATAGTACGCTTTTCCTATTATCGCCCCGTAAATTCCCGCGTCTTTCAGCCGCTTTACGTCGTCGATATCCGACACCCCGCCCGACGCTATAAGGTTTACGGGGAATTTTTCCGATACCGCTTCGTAAAGGCTTAAATTAGTACCCTGCATCGCGCCGTCCTTACTGACGTCCGTGCATATAACCGTTTTTACTCCTGTTTTTATAACGCCGTCCAAAAAGTCGAACAGTTTCAGTCCCGAACTCTCCGTCCAGCCGTTGATCGCGATATACCCGTCCTTAACGTCCGCGCCGACGGCGATTTTTTCTCCGAACGCTCTAACGCACTCTCTTAAAAATCCTTCGTCTTTCACCGCCGCCGTGCCGAGTATCACCCTATCGACTATCGCGAGATACTTTTCGGCGGTCTCGGCGTTTCTTACGCCGCCGCCGACTTCGACGAAAACTCCGCCCGCCTGTTTTATACTTTTTACCGCGCCGAAATTATAGGTCTCTCCGCTTTTCGCCCCGTCTAAATCTACGACGTGGATATGCGTCGCGCCGCTTTCCTTAAAGATTTTCGCAAACGTTTCGGGTTCGCCGTATTCGGTCTTTTTATCGTAATCGCCTTTAAATAGCCTTACCGCCTTGCCACCGATTAAGTCGATCGCGGGAAAAATTATCATTATTTCTCCTTTTTGAGTTCGGAAAACGCCTTTAGTATCTTAAGCCCGACTTCGCCGCTTTTTTCGGGGTGAAACTGACAGCCGTAAACGTTGTTCTCTCCGACCGCCGCCGTTATCGTCGCGCCGTATTCGGTAGTCGCGATAACCGATTTAAAACACCCCGTAGCCGCGAAAGAGTGTACGAAATAAACGTGATCGCCGTCCTTTATATACTTAAAAAGCGGACTGTCCTTTATTTTCAGGGCGTTCCAACCTATATGGGGGATCTTTAATCTTCCGCCCATATCGTCTATTGCCGTCACTTTGCCCCTGATAAGTCCCAAGCCCTTATGGACTCCGTACTCGTAACTCTCGTCGAACAGAAGTTGCATGCCGAGACAGATCCCCAAAAGCGGCACTTTATTTTTCGCCGCAGTAACGACCGCGCGGTCGAGTCCGCTTTTACTCAATTTAAGCGCGGCGTCCGAAAACGCGCCAACGCCCGGCAGAACGATCCTTTCGGCTTTAAGTATCTCTTCCGCATCCGAAGATACGACCGCGTTTTCGCCTACCGCGTGGAAAGAACATAGCAGGGAAAACAGGTTTCCCACGCCGTAATCGACTATAACCGTCATTTACAGCACCCCTTTCGTAGAAGGCAGAACGTCCTTAAACTTTTCGTCCACGGCGACAGCCTTACGAACGCTTTTAGCGAACGACTTAAAAGCCCCTTCGATTATGTGATGCGAATTCTTGCCCGAAAGCGTCTTTAAGTGCAGGGAACTTTCCGATTTTCTTACGAACCCAAAGAAAAACTCTTCGGTAAGTTCGGTATCGAAGTCTCCCACCTTTTGCGCGGGGATCTTAAGATCGTACTCCAAAAACACTCTTCCCGAAAAGTCGATAGCGGAAAGCACCACCGCTTCGTCCATCACGAGAGTGCAGTCGCCGTAACGGTTTATGCCTTTCTTGTCGCCGAGCGCGTTCTTAAAGGCTTCGCCCAAAGCGATGCCGACGTCCTCTACCGTGTGATGATAATCGACGTACGTGTCGCCGACGCATTTTACGGTAAGGTCGAACTTGCCGTGCGCCGCGAACAGAGTCAACATGTGATCCAAAAATCCGCAACCCGTGTCTATTTTGCTTTTACCCGCGCCGTCGAGATTTAAATATAACGAAATATCGGTCTCCGCGGTCTTTCTTCCTACCGTGTTTTCTCTCATAAACTCTCCTTCACGACGCTTTTTGCGGCGCTGATCAGCGCGACGCAGTCGTCCTTACTTCCTATCGTTATGCGAACGTAATCGTTTATTCTCGGTTTATCGAAGTATCTTACGAGAACGCCCCTTTCTTTTAACCCTTCGTAAACGGCATTACCGCTCAGCCCGTCCTTTTTCGCGAACACGAAGTTCGCCTTGCTGTCTAACACGGTAAAGCCGATCTTTTTCAGTTCTTCGGTCGTGAACGCCCTGTTTTCGATCACCTTTTTACAATTTGCGGTAAAGTAATCTTCGTCGATAAGCGCGCCTACCGCCATCGCGGCGGAAATTCTCGACATATTATACGGGTTGGTCGAATACTTGACGGTCTTTAAGTCGGCGATAAGTTTCTCGTTCGCCGCCGCGAAACCTACCCTTGCGCCCGCAAGCGAACGGGACTTCGAGAAAGTCCTTACGACTATCAGATTTTCGTAGTCGTTTACGTAAGGCAGCACGCTTTCGCCGCCGAAATCAATATACGCTTCATCTATGACAACGACGTTTTCGGGATTCGATCCGACGACGGAAAGTATCTCTTTTATAGACAGCACCTTACCCGTCGGCGCGTTGGGGTTTGCTATGAATACCGTACCGCCCGCATTGAAATAATCTTCGGGAACTACCGAGAAATCTTCCGAAAGGGGAATTATTTTCGTTTCGGAACTGTAAAGATCGGCGAACACGCGGTAAAACCCGTAGGTGATATCGGCAAAAACCGCCTTCCTTCCCGAACAGTAGGCGGCAAAAGCGTAGTTTAACGCTTCGTCCGAACCGTTGGTAAACAGCAGGTTTTCCTTCTTCAAGCCGAATTTTTCCGCCGCGACGGATACCAGCGAATTATATTCGGGATCGGGATAGAGTTCGGAACGTAGAGATTCTTCGGTCGCGAACTTCACCGCGAAAGCCGACGGCGGAAAGGGCGACTCGTTGGTATTTAACTTGACGTATTTTTTGTCCTGCGGCTGTTCGCCCGGAACGTAAGGGGTGAGTTTCGCCGTTTTTTCGTTTATAAATTTACTCATTTCTTTCTCCTGACCGTCGCGCTGAAAGCGTGAGCGGTAAGCCCTTCGCTTTCGGCGAACTTCGCTACGTCCCCCGCGACTTCGTTTTCCGATTTTTCGTCGTAAAAGACGTACTGCGTTTTTTTGATGAAATCGTCCACGGAAAGCGGACTCGAAAATTTAGCCGCCCCACTCGTCGGCAAGGTGTGATTCGGCCCCGCGATATAGTCGCCGAGTGCTTCGGGAGTGAAACGCCCCAAGAACACCGAACCCGCGTTATGCACCTTCTTTAACAGTTCGAAAGGTTCGTCTACGCAAAGTTCCAGATGTTCTGGCGCGATTTCGTCCGAGATCTCTATCGCCTGTGTTAGATCAGCCGCGACTATTATCTTGCCGTTAGCGTCTATAGACGCGCGGGCGATCTCTTTTCTCGGCAATTTCTCTATCTGTCTTTCTATCTCTTCGCTTACCCTTACCGCCAAAGTCTTGTCGTCGGTTATCAATACGGCGGACGCGAGTTTATCGTGTTCGGCTTGCGAAAGCAAATCCGCCGCGACGTATTCGGGATCGGACTTTCCGTCCGCGATCACGAGTATTTCACTCGGTCCGGCGATCGTGTCTATCGCGACCTTACCGAAAACCTGCTTTTTCGCTTCGGCGACGTAGGCGTTGCCCGGCCCTACTATCTTATCGACCTTGGGAACGGTCTCCGTTCCGAAGGTAAGCGCCGCTATCGCCTGCGCGCCGCCTATTTTATAGATCTCGTCCACACCCGCGATTTTAGCCGCGGCGAGTATCACGGGCGCGACGACGCCGTTTTTAGCGGGGGTTACCATCACTATCTTTTTAACTCCCGCGATCTTCGCGGGGATCACGTCCATAAGTACGGTCGAAGGATACGCCGCCGTGCCGCCGGGAACGTAAACGCCAACCCGTTCTATCGGCGTTATCTTCTGTCCGACGGTCGCACCGTCGGGGTTAATAAACTCAAAACCTTCCCTTACCTGCTTTTCGTGGAACGCGGTTATATTCTTCGCCGAACGGCGCAATATCCTTATAAGTTCCGCGTCCGTTTCCTTAAAAGCGGTCTCGATTTCCTTTTCGCTTACTTTAAGCCCCGAAAAACCGCCGTCGAACTTTTCGCAGTATTTTATAAGCGCCTTATCGCCGTTTTTTCTTACGTCCGCTATAATGTCCGCGACGGCGTTTTCAACGTCCGAAAACGGCGACTTCCGCGAGAATATCTTTTCTTTTTCGGTTTTACCGAACTCGATCATCTTTATCATTGTTCACTCCGTTATTTGCCGTTTACGGTTTTTTTGACGCTTTCCGTAAGCGCGCTTATAAGGTCGCCCTTAAATTTACTCGACGCCTTATTCGCGATAAGCCTTGCGCTTATCGGACAGACGTCTTCTATAACGGTAAGGTCGTTTTCCCTTAAGGTCGCGCCCGTTTCGACTATATCGACGATAACGTCCGAAAGCCCCAGAATAGGCGCGATCTCGATCGAACCGTGTAAGTTTATTACGTCGATATTCCTGCCCGTCGCCGCGTAGAATTTTTTGGCGATATTCGGGAACTTGGTCGCCACGCGGACTGTCTCGGAATCGTCCCGCTTATAGCCCTTGGTGGACGCGACCGCCATTTTGCACACGCCTTCCTTTAAGTCCAGAAGTTCGTACACGTCGGGTTCGTATTCCAAAATGGTGTCCTTACCCGCCACGCCTAAGTCCGCCGCGCCGCGTTCGACGTAAATCGTTACGTCGGACGGCTTTACCCAGAAGTAGCGAACCTTCTTTTCTTCGTTGGTAAATATCAGTTTTCTGTTCGGCGAAAGTAGTGACGGACACTCGTACCCCGCTTTCGCGAATATCGAATACACCTTTTCGCCGAGTCTGCCTTTCGGCAGCGCGACGTTAATATATCCGTCGTTTCCCCCGTCGGACTTCGCCGATCTTTTAAGCGCGTCGAGATAGACCGCGAATCCTATCGCCTTGCCGCCTTTCGAGAGTTTTTTCATAAGCCTGTCGTACTGCCCGCCCGAAAGCACCGCCGTCGGAATATCTTTGATAAACCCACGGAAAACTATGCCGTTATAGTACTTTACGTCCGCGGACACCGAAAAGTCCACGCGCATCACGCCAGACAGCGGACTGCCGCTTAAACTTTCCAAAACCGATATAAACTCCGCGTAAGCGTCCGTTCCGATCTCTTTTAAAAGCGACTTTAATTCGGGCAGAACGTCGTCTATTTTCCCACTCGTGTTTATAAGTTTATTTACAAAAGCCGCCTTTTCGGCGTTTCCGCCCTTATTTTCCCCGACGGACGCGGAAAGTATCCCTTCGAAATTCTTGTCGCTTACCGCCTTTACTGTTTCCGAAGTCGGTAGCGAAAGACCGAGCGACTTTATAATTCCGTTTACGACCGAAACGTCCGAAATATCGAGTATGCAGTTCTTATTTATACGCGTAAGACTTTCCGCGGCGAGAGTTATGACTTCGACTATTTCCTTTTCGGTAAGATCGCCGAAACACTCGAGTCCCGTCTGCGTGATCTCCTTAAAAGAATCGGTGGGCGTGGCCCTGTACACCTTTTCGCTGTAAAACACTTTCTTTATTTCGCCCGCGCCGTAAGAACCGTTCTTTATGATCGAAAGAGTAACGTCGGGTTTTAACGCCATCAACTTGCCGTCGGTATCGGTGAACGTGATAACGTCGTCGGACACCAGAAACTCCTTGTTGTCGGCGTAAAGATCGTATTCTTCGAACTTGGTCATTTTATAAGGCTTATACCCGCTGTTAAAATACAGTTCCCTTAATAAAAGCGAATATTTTTCCGCCTGATCCAAAAGTTTTTCGTTAATTTCCATAGTTTCAGTCCTTTTTTGATCCGTTTTCGGCGTTTTCTCCGATCCTTCCGACTACGGTGCGGTATCCGCCCGTTCCGTAATTTAAGCACCTGTTCACACGGCTTATCGTCGCGCTGCTTACTCCCACCTTCGAAGAAATGCTTTGGTAATTCTCACCTTCGCATAACAGTATGGCGGTCTCGAGTCGTTGCGCCATATCCTGAATTTCCTTTATCGTGCAAAGATCTTCGAAAAAATCCGAACACTCCTTCGCGTTTTTAAGTTCCGCTATCGCCGAAAAAAGCCTTTCGGTCGATTCGTTCTGAAAATTTGCCATCTCTTCTCCTTTACTGTTTACCATTTTATCACTTTATCACGGTAAAGTCAAACAAATTTTCATAAAAAGTTTTTAATAAAAAAATAAGTCGGAAGAATCTTTCCGCGCAGCGACTTTATATCTGTATATATCGTTTTATATCTCCGTAAAACTTATGGTAAAAAGATATCGCAGGCGAATCAGACCGAAAGTTTCTTGCCGTCCGCTGTTTTGAATAAAAATTGAATAAAAATGTATTTTATTCGATATTTATAAAAAATTTTCAAAAAATATTGAAAAATTGAATAAAAATAGTTGACATATACGATTCCGAAGCATATAATGGCATTAAATAAAATTTCGGAGGAACGAAAAATGAAAAAAACAGGAAAAATCACTTGCATCGTTATGGCGATCCTTTTTATGTTACCGATAGCGTTCGGACTGGTCGCCTGCACCAACTCGACCGATAATCTTTTGTCAGGTTACGGCGGTTCGAATACGTCGGGCAATAACGGCGAATACGCGGAGATCTTAAACCAACTTACCGAACTTAAAAACAAAGTCGATAGTCTGGAAAACAAGATCGACAAAGCGGACGAACAGCCCGAAGAACCCGCTCTCGCCTTCGATTACGGCGAAGAGTGTTATGAAAAGATCAAGTATATCGACAAAGTGTTAAGCGACCGCGACTGTTATAACGGTAAAAACTACAAACTCGCGGAAAAATGGATCCTTTGGAATCTGTACGAAGCGGGTTATTCCGAAGAAGAGGCTTTTCTCTCCCCCTTCACCGTCACCAAGTATTTTAAGGAAGAAGGATTAAAGGCCGCGCTTTCCGCGGTGGAATCCTATGAACTTGCCGACGATAAGCATTATAAAAGGGCGGGCTGGAGTTACGCGGAAGACGCAAGCGGCGCTTACGTCAAAGTAAACATTACTATGAATAACATAGTCGCCGTAAAGAAAGGCGAAACCGACGAACAGATCATAGTCGGCGCGCACTTCGACGGAACGGGTACGGGCGATAACGGTTCGGGCGTCGCTTTGAATCTTACCACCGCGCAACACATCTATAACGTCGACACGCACTTTACGATCGTATTTATTTTCTTCAACGCCGAAGAGGTCGGCTGTCTCGGTTCGACCGCTTACGCGGAAGCGATGACCGAAGAAGAGATCGCGAATACCAAGTATATGATAAATATGGACTCGCTCGTCTGCGGCGATTACTGCAATCTCTACGGCGGCGTTCAGGACGACGAAACGCAGACCGTAAACGAGACCGAGGCTTACGACAACGCCATGAAAGTGGCGGAAAGTATCGGGATCGAATTCCACACTAACCCGTGGACTTACGAGAACCCCGCGCCCGGATACGACACTCCCGATTACGCTTCGCCTTCGACGGGAGACTGGAGCGATCATAAGGGCTTTAAGAATATCGGGATCAAGTATCTCTACTTCGAAGCGACCAACTGGGAGATCCCCGGACCGTACGAAGAATACGACGGATACGGCGAGACCTACCTTATCGGTATGCTTATGAACACCGATAACGACTATCTCGAATACATCGAGACCTACTTCCCCGGAAGGATCCAGTCGCACATCTCGAAGTTCTCCGCCCTTCTCAACGCGCTGCTTTTACAGACCGAACTCGACTTCTGATAACGGTAAAACTTAAAAAGCCCTGCCGAA
>JAFZXG010000134.1 GCA_017616925.1 Clostridia bacterium
CTTTACGTCCCTGTCGTCCCAGAAGTCCGCGACCCACGGATCGTTGAACGCTATATGCCCGTTCTCGCCTATGCCGAGACAGACGGCGTCGACCTTGTATTTACGAAGAAGTTCCGTATAACGCGCGCACTCCTTTTCTATATCTTCCGCCTTTCCGTTTATGGCGAAGAAGTTTTCTATCCCAAGCCTCTTCACGACGTTTTCCTTTACGAAACGGGCGAAACTCTGCTCGTCGTCTATGCCGATCCCGATATATTCGTCCATATGAAAGGCGTTGACTCGCTTCCAGTCCACACCCTTTTCTTTCTCAAGCGATTTCAGAAAATCGTTCTGCGAAGGCGCGGCGGCGAATATCACGTTCAGCGTTTTCTTTGTCTCCAACGCTTTTCTGACGTAGTCCGCAAAGTCAGCCGCGACCTGCTTGCCCATGCTTTCCCTGCCGTCGTGGACGAATACCTTAAGTTCGTCTTTCTTCATGCTTTTAAGAATCATATTTCTGCTCCCGATTTAAATACTTTTTTCACTTCCGACTTTTCGTCCGTTATTATTACGTCCGCGTCGTAACCCTTCTCGATCTTCCCCTTTTTGAGTCCGAACAGTCTCGCGGGGTTTTCGCTGCCCATTTTGACCGCCTTTTCCACGGGAAGTCCCGCGCCCACGCACACTTTGATAAGCCTGTCCGCCGTCGCTATGCTGCCCGCGAACGCGCTCCTGTCCAAAAGCTTGCAGACGCCGTCTTCTATCACGCATTTCACCGTTCCGACGGTCGAATATTTCTCGTCGCTTCCCGCTACCCGCAGCGAATCGCTTACGAGTATCAGTTTGTCGTTGTCTTTCAGTTTGAATATAAGTTTAAGAAGTTCGGGCGGCAGATGTTTTCCGTCGGCGATTATCTCCGCGTACATATCGTCCCATAAATACGCGCACTCCGTTACGCCGAGTATTCTGAACCCGTACTCCCGCGTTATCGTGGACGTACACGAATACAGGTGAGTTATTAGCCTGCACCCCTTTTCCCGTGCCACGACCATATCGCCGTATTTCGCGTCCGTATGTCCCGCGGACGCAAGTATTCCGTGCGCGGTCAGATATTCGCAGAACTCCCCGTCCTTATCCCGTTCTGGCGCGAAATCCCAACGTTTTATTATACCGCCGAAACGATCTATTATTCTCTCGTAATCGGCTTTGATCGGCGGGGTTATCAGCGACTTATCCTGCGCGCCGCTCTGCTTTTCGGAAAAATAAGGACCTTCGAGATGCGCGCCTAAAATACAGCCGCCGTACTTTTCGTCCTTCATCGCCTTTTCGAGTTCGGAAAGCGCGGCGCAGGTCTTTTCGTAGGTCGAAGACGTTATCGTCGGCATCACCGAAGTCGCGCCGTGCGATAAGTGGTATTTTACCGCGGAAACGATCCCGCCGGCGTCCGCGTCGGCAAAGTCGTGGTTCAGCGCGCCGTGAGTGTGTATATCGATAAGCCCGGGCAGAACGAAGTTCTCGCCCGCGTCGTACTCCGCGTCGAACGGAATATCGGCGTTTACCGCCGTGATCTTTCCGTCCTTAAAATAGACGTTCCCTTCTCTAAACCCCTGCGGAAAAAGTATTTTCTTGCCTTTGATCCTTTTTACCATTTTTCTCCTTATAAGCCGTGCGTTCTACCGTCGGTCTTTCAATACCGCAGAAGTATCGGCAGCGGTTTTTCCTTATCATTGCCGCGCAGACGTATCATCGCGACGATTATCGAAACGGTTTCCATAGAATCGCTCACCACCGCTACGACGGCAAAATGCATCGCGTCGTACACCATCCACAGAATATACGACGGCAGGTTGATCATTCTCAAAGTCTGGGGCTTACTTATTCCGTACGCCGTACACGAAAACACCTTTGCGAGTATCGCGCAGAAACTTATGATCCCTTCGTACGTCAGCGCGCCTATTCCGACCGTTATTAAAGAAAATATCATTATCCACGCCGAAGTCGATCTGCCTTTCTTTACCGTGAAAACGAATATGAGATTGCGGATCAGCCCCACCGCTTCCATTGCAACGCCCGTATATGCGTGCAGAAAATAGTACTGAACGCCGAAAAAGAACGAGCCGAGAGACTTAAACAGGATTATCTGCCAGTATTTGTTGAATTGCACGGATATAACGAAAAACACGATGGCGATCACACCCAACGATTGTATAAAAATATCCGTCATCATCTTTTATCGTCTCTCCGGCGGCAAATTTTCGTTCGCCTGTATATTATATCACCAAAAAACCGTACTCCCCATTACGAAAAGTAACGATTATATTGCGTATTCTATTATCACTTTACGTTTTTTTCGGCGGGCTTCGGTCGGTTTTTCACTTATTAAAAGGCAGAGACTTTCGCCCTGCCTTCCGATCGTAAAACCTTAGGTCGCCCGTTATACCGTACAGAAAACGTTATTCTTTATCTATAAACGATATTACCGCCGCGCCTGTAAGACTTTCCAACGTCTCCCTGCTCTTTACGGTATTGTCGAGAGAGTATCTTATGAACACGAAGGCTATCGACGCCGCAACGCCCAAAGCCGCGCCCAGCACGACGTACAGGGCGATATTATACTTTTTAGTAAGGTCCGAAGGTCTGTTCTGCAAACTTACCAGCCTTAAATTTTTCGCCATGATCACTTCGTAATCGGCGTTATCCACGTCGAGATAATTGTTGAATCCGTTTATGATCGCGTCGAGTTTTGCGTTGACCGAACTATCGTCCGTATCCGAATATTTTATCACGAATACGAAAGATTCGGCGGTGTATTTGGTCTCGACGTTCTTGCGGTCTATCTTGCCTTCGCCCGCATAGGTCTCGTTGGCGTATTCTTCAACTCTTTCGTTCGCAAGATCCGCCGTAACGTTGGGAAGAAGTTTCTTCGCAAGCGAAACGTCGTTTTTGTTCTGCGAATCGGTCGCAGAACCCGAAGAAACGTTTTCGACCGACGCTCTTAAAATAACCGTCCTGCTTGCCGTATAGACGGGTTTGACGAAGCAAAATCCTATTCCCAAAGCGATGCCCGCGCAGATCACGGTCACTATGATGATCAGAAACAGGTTTTTATATATGATCCTGAAAAACGGTTCGTTACCGAACTGCGTTCCTTCGTATCTCTCTTCCATATTACGCCTCCTCCCTGTCCGCTATACAGGCAAGAACCGGACTGCCCGTTATGCTCTCCAACTCGCCCCTTTCCTTTACGGTATAGTCGAATACCTGTCTTAAATACACTACGATCGCCGCGACGACGACGCCGAGAAGCGCCGCCACCAGAACTATTACCCTTTTTGACGTATCGGACGCGATACTCGGATCGGCAGACGGGTTAATCGATATCTTTATGCCGTTAAAATATTCTTCGGTATGCGCACCGTCCGTAAACCCGCTGTTGATCTCCTGATTTATGGCAAAGTCGATTATCGCGAGTTTGTCCCTTGCGCCCTGCGAACTCCCGTCCTTATACGA
>JAFZXG010000135.1 GCA_017616925.1 Clostridia bacterium
CGACCTATCACTTTAAGCGATATCAGGTCGTCTTTGCGCTTTTTTATTTTCACTTCGTCCGAAAGAGATACGGACGCAACCAGAGTTTTCAACTCGTGGTAGCCGCCCTTTTTCCCTGAAACGTCGAGCGTAAAATTTACTTTTGCGCGAGCCTTCAACCTTATTTTTCTCATAAGTTTCCCCTTGTCGTTTTACTTTACTGTTTTCTTCTGAACACCGCTATTCTCTCGTCGCCCGTAAGCGGGAAACGCAGGTCTTTATTGCTTTCCGCAAGATCGTCCGGGCAGGCGTTAAGCCGTTTAGACAGCGACCACAGATCTTCGCCTTCACGGGCGATATACACGCTGATCCCCGAAGTTTCGCCTTTCTTTTCTCCGTCGCTTTCGACGTTTGCTATATATTTTATTTCCACGGTCTCTTCACAGGTGAACACGAGCGCGAGTTCGACGGCGATCTCTATCTCTTCCGCGGTTATCTCTCTCGTCGTCGTAAGCGTCGGGAATACCGCGACCGATACGTTGCCGTTATATTCGAATTCGGGAACGCCAACCGAAAACGGCGTTTCAATCTTTACCGCCTTTATTCCGTTTTCTCCCGTAGAAAAGACTTCCGCGGAATACGCGCCGCTTACGGTAACGCCTTTCCCTTCCTTTTTGACCGAAACGGGCAGGGCGGCGTCGTTATAAGTCGCTATAACCGTTTCGCCCGAAGAAAGCGCGGGAACGGTAGCGCGCAGAAATACTTTCTGCTTTTCCACTCTCGTTACGCCGCCACGCAAAAACCCGAACTTACCCGTTTCGCACTTTATTATCTCGGTCGTCGAGAACGCGTCGTCCGCGATAAGTATAGTCTCGTTCACCGTCGCCGAAACTTCGTAGCCCACGGAAAGCGACGCTTCGACCGAACTTTTACCGTTAGTTTCGTCCACGGTGATCTCGGATTTAAATGACTTTAAGAATATATCAGCCTCGGCGTCGCAGGTCGGCATAGCGTCGTCGTATTCGACTTCAAGTCGAAGCGGGATGGTTTTGGTTTCTTTTATTATACCACCCTTTTCGGAATTTGGCAAAACTATGGAAGTTATTACCGCTTCGCCGTCGATTATGACCGTCCCGACGCCGCATTGCGCAGAGGCCTTAATAACCGTAGCCCTGTGCGCAAGCACTTCTTTGACGGGGTAATCGAGTTCGAATTCTTCTATAACGGGATACGCGCCCGTAACCGCTTTGTAGCGTTTTACGACTTCTTTTTCCGCGCGGTTCACGATAAGTCCTTCCCCGCCCGAAAGACAGGAAACTTCCTTTTTCCCCGTCGCCGTCGCGCTTACCGAAACTATCGCGGAGACCGAAAGGTTTATTCCTGAAATATCGGCTTCGCACTTTTCGGTTTTAGCGCAGATTTTCTTTAATATTACGCCGTCCGCGTCAGAAAAGTCGCCTGCGAACTCTTTTCAGAACTCGTACTTTTTAAGCTCGCCTTCTTTATCCCGATAGCATACGGAAAAGTTCACTTTCCCCGCGAATCCCGCACCGCCCTTTCCGTCCGCACACGCAAAAGGATCCGCGGTAACGCTTATTATTCTTTCCACGGATTCGGACGGAACGTCGGAACGCGCGGAAACGGTTACCTGTTCTTTTCTTATCCCCAGATCGACCTGCGTTTCGGTAGTCAAATATTCAGGTTCAAACGACATAAAAACCCTCCCTGCCGTGATAGTTATTCTATACAGTATATACGGCATACCGCGGTTTTATGCATAAAAAAATACGGCTCGTCGCCGTATTTTTTCGTTTTCAGGTTTCCGCTTTTTTAAGTCTTACCCTTCCGCACATATACTCTGCGTAAGAGTAAGCCGTTTTTCCCTTGAAATCGCTGTCGAAAGGCTTTACCGTAAACAGCGCGGGGTACACGCCTTCTAATTTCCCCGTAAATTCCAGAAATCTGTTCCTGCCTAAATTCACGGTTATTTTAAGAGACTCTGCGGCAAGGCTTTTTATTTCGCTCTTTACCTTGTCGAGCGATCCGCTGTTTTTTATCATAACGGGGTTATTGCCTTTTTGACGGTCATTTATACCCGTTTTTTATTTTCCGCCTTTTTTACCCTTTTTGCTTTTTCCGCCCTTATCTTCGTCGTAGTCGTCTTCGTCGTCCTCGTTCTCTTCTTCTTCAGATTCTTCATCATCTTCTTCGGTCTCGAAATCGGACTGGTCGATATCGGTCTCGAAATCGTCGAGATCGTCGACGGGCGCTTCTTCTATGTCTTCTTCCTCTTCTTCGTCGTCAAAAAGTTCGTCGCCTTCTTCTTCGGCGAGTTTGGAAAGCGAAAGCATTTCTTCGCTGTCTTCTTCCTCTTCGGGTTCTTCTTCGTCCATGAACTCCTTCCAGGAATCGTCGTCGTCGACGTCGGGTTCTTTCTCTTCGTTCTCGACTTCTAAAGCGCACTTCGTACAAAGCGTTTCGCCGGGATTAAGGAAGTTCTGATGACATCTCGGGCAGAGATCGGAATTAGCCTCGTCGAACTCGTCGTTCTCTTCGTCGTCTACGGCAAAAATAAGTTGCGGACCTTTTTTAAGTTCCGCCTTACAAACATCGCAATAATCTTCTTCTTCCTTGATGTAGTTTAGTTCACACCGCGGGCAAAGTTTCCATTTTCCTGCCATACTTTTCTCCGTTTACTCGATATAATAATAAAGGCATATCCCTTCTGAACTTTGATATATTATATCTGTATACACCCGTTTTGTAAACTGTTTTTTATAATTTTTTTTATTTTTTTTGTCTTTTGTTGTTTTATACCATCTCCAAAAGCATTTTATCGGCGATCAGCGCTATAAATTCGCCGTTAGTCGGCTTTTCCTGACCGATGTACGCCCTTACTCCCAAAATCGCGTTTATACTCTCAATCCTTCCTCTGTTCCAGGCGACTTCTATCGCGTGGCGAATAGCACGTTCCACCTTACTCGGCGTCGTTTTATACTTTTCGCCTATCATAGGGTAAAGTTTTTTCGTTATATTGTTTATTATCGGCGGATCGGATACCGCCATCTTTACGCCTTCTCTTAAAAAGCAATACCCTTTTATGTGCGGCGGGATCCCGACGTTTATAAATATCTTGCTTATCTTTTCGTCAAGCGACGGGCTAAAATCGGATCTGACGGTCTCCCCTTTTTCCGCGATCTCTTTTATCCTTTCGGTAAGGATCTCGAACGAATACGGTTTTACCATAAAGTAAGACGCGCCTTGCCGCGTCGCTTCGCTTATAGCCTCTTCGCTGTTAAGCGCCGAAAGAACTATTACTTTTAACTTGGGACTTTTGGATTTTAGATCTTTTATGACTTTCAGACCGTCGCTACCCGGAAGGACTAACTCGGTGATCAGAAAATCGGGCGACCTTTCGGCGACCTCTTTCTCCGCTATATCTCCGTCGGTAGTCTTACCCACGACTTCGAATCCGCTGCTTTCGAATTTTTCGCAAAGTTCTTCGTTAATCTCTTCCGTGTTCTGCAAAAGATAAATTTTCTTAAACGCCATCATACATCTCCTTTTTATTTTTTATAAATACATTGTACTACGTTTTTTGCACGATTACAAGTATTTTTGTAAAAAAA
>JAFZXG010000136.1 GCA_017616925.1 Clostridia bacterium
AACTCTGACGGACTTCTTCGGGCGTCATCCCTCTCATTTCGCCTTCCCAGACGATCTCGCGATCCTGCATGGGCGTTTTCACCCAGCCGGGACAGACGCAGTTTACGGTGATACCGTACGGCGCAAGACCGATTGCCGAAGCCTTGGTAAGACCTAAAACGCCGAACTTCGACGCCGTGTAGTGCGCAAGCGTGGGATCGGGTTTTATCGCCGCCATAGAACAGGTGTTAACGATCCTACCGCCCGATTTTTTCATATACGGAATAACCGCCTGCGTGCAAAGGAAAACGCCTTTCATATTGACGTCAACGTTAAAATCCCACTCCTTTTCGGTGAGTTTTTCTAACGGCGCCATAGAGGAAACGCCCGCATTATTGCATACTATATCAAGTTTCCCGTACGTTTCGTACACTTTTTTTACCACGGCGTCGATAGAATCTTTATCCGTAACGTCAAGCTTTAGCGCCGCGTGCGGCGCGTTGCCTTCGTATGTTTTCAACGTTTTTACGGTAGTTTGAGCCGCTTCCAAGTTTACGTCGGTCGCAACCACGGTCGCCCCCATTTTCGCCAAACGCTGCGCTATCGCGGATCCCATATTCGGAGCGTGCTTTCCCGCCGCGTCGTTACCGCTCGTCTTACCGTATCCCGCTCCGGTAATAAGCGCAACTTTACCCATAATCGGTGTTTCCATTTCTTAACTTTCTCCTTTTTTATTTTTTTAAATCATACTCCCTTGCTATTATTTTATTATTGTTCTCTTTCTTAGTCAATACTTGTTCGATATATTGAAAAAAAAACATTTTTTAGCGAAAAAAAGAAAAAAACCAACAATAAAAATTGACATTTTGTTCGTTTTGAACTATACTTAAACAAAAATCGGATTCATTAGGAAAGCGGAGCGGAAAGATGAAGTTAAACAAACGGCAGGAAATGATAATGGAAAGGCTTAACGAAAGCGGACAAGTCCGTGTTTCAAAACTTTCCGAAGAACTTTATTTCAGCGAAATGACCATACGCCGTGATCTTAAATATATGGAAAAAGAAGGATTGCTTAAAAGAGTACACGGCGGAGCAATAGAAAACGTCTTTATTTCGCAGTATCCCGTAAATTACAGGTCAAACTTCAATAAAGAACAGAAAAAAATTATGGCGGAACAGGCGCTTAAATACGTAAAAAACGATCAGATCATTTTTTTTAACAGTTCTTCGACCTTGGCGTTTATTATTCCGTACCTTTCAAATTACAGGAATATCAAGATAATAACGAATTCAGTCTATCTCGTTCCTTTGATCGAACAATTACATATCCCCTGTTATCTGACGGGCGGAAAGTACGACGAGATCGAAAAGTGTCTTTCGGGAAAGCAGACCGAAGATTTTTTGAGAAGCGTCAATCCCGACCTCGCGCTTTTATCGTGCGAAGCGCTTTCGGACGACGGAAACGTGACCGACAGCGATCAGAATCTTGCCGAGATCGCAAAAATAGTCATTAAAAAATCAAAATTTTCGGTTTTACTTATGGACAGATCGAAAATCGGTACGGTCTGTACCTACGATATCTGCAACAAAGAAGAATTAAACGACGTAATCTTGTTTTGATCGTCATTAAATTAAGGGGCTGCCGCGTTAAGCGGCAACCCCTTTTCGTTTTTACGGCAATATCCGTTTGACACCGATCGAGCGCTGCGCGCTCGTATTATTCGGAGAATTGTCCGTACTTCCCGATGGCTCCATCTATCGTGATTTCGCCTTTTCCAACCTTGTACGACGCGATCCTTATCTGAACGGTGAGTTTATCCTTTATACCGAGCACTTCCGGAGAAATGGTGCGTTCGGACGGGATCCGACCGAAAGGAGCGTAAACCGAGTCAAACGGCATATCGGTGGTCGGCGTTACCAAACGCTTGACGGACGCTATTTTGTTCAGTTCCTTTTTCGAGATCAGAAAACGCATAAATTCGTTTGTCATATCCAGATTGTCGCAATCCTTGTTAACGGAAAACTCTATGGAAGGACTGTCGATAAAATATCCGCCATCTTCCGTCATCGGAATAGGTGCGAACGTGTAGTCGAACGGCGCTTTGGTGAACGCCTCGGACTGACTTTCACGCTTTTTAGTTCCGGATACGGTGTCGCCGGCGCAGATCATCATCGGCACGTCGCCTTCGAAAAAGCGCAAAATCACACCGTCATAGTTGTTCCCAATATTAGCACACTCTTCGAGATCGACGCAGTCGTTATCGATCAACTGCTTCACCGCATTAAGCGCGGGGCGCATATATTCCCCCGCCTCGGAGTCAAGGTCGTTGGCTAGCGCAAGCGCATCAGGATTTTCGGCAAGTGCGGATAAAAATAACGGGTAAGCAACCGTGTACATGAAACAACTGGACGATGTACGACTGTACCCCATCATAGGACTCGAGTAACCTTTATTGCGGAAGGCTTCGCAAACGGACATCAACTCCGTCAGCGTTTTAGGAACGCTGAGACCTTCTTTTTTGAACAGGTTTTCGTTCACCAGCATACCGTAAGTTCTGGAGAAAACCGGTACCATCAGCACACGACCTTCCGCATCGTGATTGACAAGACTCGGGCGGATGCAGTCAAGATCCAACTTCAGAGCGGGATCGGAAAGGTCTTCCATATGAGTTAGTACCTGATTGTAATCAGGGTTTCCGATCATCCAGGTATATGAGAAGAAAATATTCGGTTTATCGTTTCCTTCTAATACCGTGCGAAGAGTTTTTTGATAGTTGTCCGTTTTCGCGTAACTTAGCCGAACGTTCGGGTAAAACTTGTTGAATCTGTCGAATTCGGCTTCCAACGCCTCGAAATTACCATAATCTCCGATTACGTTGATCTCACAACTCGTGGTCGTATCGAGGGTCGGTTTGAATTCGACGTCGGTTTCACCGGTCGTAAACTTACAAGCGGCAAATGGAAAAACGATCAGTACCGCAAGTATCAGGCATAAAAATTTTTTCACTGTTTATTCTCCTTTATTTTCCGTATTTCTTTGATCACGAATTTAATATCTATCGGCTTGGCGACGTGTCCGTTCATACCGGCTTTTAAACACTCCGCCACGTTCTCCGAAAACGCGTCCGCGGTCATGGCTATGATCGGCAAGTTGGCTTTTTTTGCGTTTTCGAACTTACGGATCGTTCTCGTGGCGTCAAGACCGTTCATCTCGGGCATCTGGATATCCATAAAGATAAGGTCGAATTCGTCGTCTTTTGCGTTACTCAGTCTTTCCACGCAGACCTTGCCGTTTACGGCGCGTTCGGAAGTAATGCCGAACATTTCGAGCAAGGCGTGGATAATCTCCCAGTTGATCTCGTTGTCTTCGGCGATAAGGATATTTAAGCCCGCGATATCCGAATAATCGTCTTCGGGTTCGATCGCCTTGGCTTCCACGCCGCGAAGTTCGTTGATCGCGGTAAACAGAGTGGACGGGAACAGCGGTTTACCCATAAATCCGTTGACTCCCGCGTCCTTCGCGGCAGTCTCGATGTCCGACAGGTCGTAAGCGGACGTCATAATGATCGGGATCGTCGCACCGAATTCTCCGCGGATCTTTTTTGCGGTTTCGACGCCGTCTAAACCTTTCATCTTCCAGTCGAGAATTATAACGTCGAAGTTCTTGCCTGTCGCCTGTCTGTTCCCGATAAGATCTATCGCTTCCTGCCCGCTGTGCGCCTTTTCGGGACGACCGCCCAAAGACTCAAGCGTCTCCGCGACGGTTTCAAGCAAAACGTCATCGTCGTCGGCGATCAGGATATCGATCGGATCAAGGCGCATCTTTTCGGGCTGTCTGTCGGCAACGCGAAGGTCAAGCGTGATCGTGAAAGTAGTTCCGACTCCGACTTTACTCTGACAATCGATAGTGCCTTCCATTAAGTCGACCATCTTCTTGGTGATGGCAAGCCCAAGCCCCGTACCCTGAATACTGTTGACTCGCGAATCGGTCTGGCGCGAGAACGGTTGATACATGATCTCCATAAACTCGGGACTCATACCCATACCGTTATCCGCCACCGTGAAAGTCAGTCTGACGTACCCCGCCTTTTCACTCTTTTCTTCCTTTAAGTCCACGCCGATCGTTCCACCCGCCTGCGTGTATTTGATGGCGTTTGACAGGATATTGATATAGATCTGATTAAGCCGCATCTGGTCGGCGAAAAGGTATTCCTGTTCTATATGGTTGATGCGGATATTGAAATCGATCGTCTTTTCTTTGATCATCGGTTGCGAGATGTTGACGAGATTTTCAATGGAATCGACGATGGAAAAGGTTATCGGATTCAGCGAAAGTTTGCCGCTTTCCACTTTCGAAATATCGAGAATATCGTTGATAAGCGTAAGAAGGTGGCTGCTTGCAAGAGATATTTTCCGCAGACTGTCGCTGAGAGATTTTCGGTCTTCGATCTTCTGTTCGGCTATGGTAGTCAGTCCTATAATGGCGTTCATCGGGGTACGGATATCGTGCGACATGGTCGAAAGGAAGTCCGTTTTCGCCCTGTTTGCCGACTCGGCTTCTTTTGCCATCTGTTGCAGTCTCTTGTTGATAAGCCGCATGTAAATGGTATTGACGGCGAGTAGAACCAGCAATCCGACCGTAATGACGCCGATCAGTATCCAGTTTTCCGTTTTGGAAGACAGCGCCGAAACGGGAATATAGTTCAGCATCGCCCACCCGTTAGCGACTTTGATAGGCGTGTACGCAATAAGGCAAGGCTGACCCTTTGAGTCGTTCATGGTAAAACTCGCGGTCGCCGAGATCACGTTGTCTTTAAGTTCCTGCAGCGCCGCGCCGCCGATCGTGTTATAGGACTTGTAAAACTCGTAGAAGTTGTTGTTCTTGAAGGAATTGCCCTTTATAATGTAGTCGCCGTCGGAATTGATAACGGACAGTTCGGCGTTTTCGAATTCCGATTGCGGAAACGCCCATTTCTCTTTAAGGTCCGAAATGGGTATGATCCTTAAAAGCAAGGCGTTCCGCGTCTCGTCAAGAGTATCGTCGTAGACAGTGATTTTGTTGATAAACGCCAAGGACTGTTCACCGTTCATGGGGTTGGTGTAAGCCCTGGACATATTGATATCTTCGCCTATATCGGCGATCCATTCCATATTCCCGAAAATATCGACCTGATTATAAGACACCTCATAGTTATCGGTGTTGATTATGTTAGATCTGGTCGACAGCCCGCGCAAAGTGTCCGTATAGATCAAGTGAGCGGACGTATTCTGTAAAACGTGGGAAGCACGGATAAACTCGGTAGCGTCGGACAGCGTCATATTCCGACCGACGATATAGTTCGCCCATACGTCGCAAATACTCTGTTCTCCCTGCAGATAATTCTCCGTAACGTGTTCCATCGCAACGGTCATGTCTTCAAATCTGACGACTTGATTGCGATAGTCTTTTTCGTGGTCAAAATACGAATATAAAACAACAAAGGTCAGAATACCGACGATGATCAGGGCGTTTAATACGGAAAGCCATATTTTCTTTATCATTTCGCTATTCTCGTTCTTATTTTTTTATACGGTTCAACGATCCGCGTCCTGCGCCGCAAGCGCGGAAAGTTCCTTCGTCTTTTGCAGGATCTCGGCATACAGCGTTTCGTAGTCGCCCGGCGTTTTGCGGCGAAGCAGTTCGGTAAGCGCCGAAACAGGTTCATAAATCGGCGTCAGCGATAAGTTCCCCGCCACGCCCTTTAATTTGTGCGCCTCTTCGAACGCCTTGTCCAGATCTCCTTCTTTTAATGCCTCGCCGAGAGCGGCAACGGAAAAACCGTTCACCGCCATTACGACCAAACGCAAATAAAACGTTTCGTTTTGCATACACCGCGTCAGTCCCGATTCGACGTCCGTGCCGTATTCTCTCAATTTTTCCAAGGTTAACATATCACCGTACTCCCAAAAAAATTATTCGGATCGCCGTACCCGTGCGTCAAGGGTTTCGGTCTCCGCTTTTACTTGCCACACCTTTCTTTTCGATCATGAATTTCTCAAATTCCTCAGCAGGAAGCGGACGCGAAAAATAATAGCCTTGTATTACGTCGCAGCCCATCGCTTTAAGCGACGATACCTGCTCGGAAGTCTCGACGCCTTCCGCAATGGTCGTCAACTCAAACGATTTGGCAAGATGAATCATTGCTTCGAGCAATTGCGCGCCCTTCTCCCCCTTAAACGCGTTGCGGATGAACAGCATATCGAGTTTCATCGCGTCGATCGGCACGCAGGACAGCATATTAAGAGAAGAATAACCCGTACCGAAGTCGTCCATTTCGATATAAAAACCGAGTTCGCGAAGGTGTCTTACCTTATCAACGATCTGTTCCGCGTTTTCGGTGTAAGCGGATTCCGTGATCTCCAAAAGCAGTTCTTTGTTGGTCAATTTATGAGTTTTGACGATACTTAAAAGTTTGTCCTCGAGTTCGGGATCGTAAAGATCCACGCGGGATACGTTTATGGAAACGGGCAAGGAAATACCAATCCGATCACGCCAATCGCGGATCTGCGCGGCGACTTCGTCCCATACGTAATGGTCAAGCGCCTGTATAAGCCCGTTCTTTTCAAACAGCGGAATAAACAGACCGGGGCTGACGAGTCCGAGAGTGGGATGTTTCCAGCGCACCAGCGCTTCCGCGCTGTTTAAGATGGGTTCCTGCCCGCGCATATCGAATTTGGGCTGATAATAGACCGCGAACTGTTTTTCGCGGATCGCCGTCGTGAAATCTTCTATAAGTTGCGCGTTAAGCAGTTCCGCTTCGTGCAAAGAGTGATCGTAAAACCCGATGGGCTTTGTGAAATTATCTTTTACGAGATCCGCCGCCATTTTCGCGCGGTCAAATCTGCGCTCTATATCAAGTGATTTATCGACGTCGGCATAGATACCCATTCTCAATTTCACGCGCAAATCCTTGTTTTCCCCCGTACCCAGCGGGACGGAAAGGGCTTCCAGTATCGAATTATAATGCGAGACGTGCGGACAGTAAAACATAAAAGTATCCGCTTCGCTACGGCTGACTATACCCCCGTTTTTGTTGACGATGGTAAGAGATTCGTCGGCGATGTGTTTTAAGATCGCGTCACCGTAAGATTTGCCGTAGCGGTCGTTGATTATATGAAAACGGTTAATATCAAGCACGATCGCGTCAGTCGTAATGTTTTTATTATACAGGTCGAATTGATCGGCGTAGTGATAGAAAAATTCCTTGTTGTAAAGTCCAGTCAACTGATCGCGTTCGGTCAATTTCAGGATAACCCTGTCCTCCGACAATTCGATCGTCCGCCTGATCCTTGCGAGAATAACTTCCTGTCTCGGATACGGTTTTGAAATGAAATCGATCGCACCGATCGTCAAACACTCGACTTCGGCGTCGCTATCCGCGGTCATGACGATAACGGGAATACGCAGAAAGGTCGGATCTTTTCTTATGCGGCGCAAAACGTCGAGACCGCTGATACCCGGAAGATTCAAGTCTAAAAGAACGATGCTTAAAGTCTCGTGCTTTGCGCTTAATATTTCAAGCGCCTGTTCGCCCGATTCGGCAACGATTACGTCGTAAAAATCTCCTATGGCGAGTTTCATCAATTCCTGATTGACGACTTCGTCCTCTACGAGTAAAACGCACCGTTTCTTGTCGAAAATGCGAAATTTTGTTTCACGATCATCCATAGCGGGATCCTCCGAACCGATACTGCATTTCAAAATTTGTGATTTTTAAAAATTTTTCTTCGTCAAGTATAACACACTCCGACAAAAAAATAAAGCGACTTTCGACTTTTTTCGTCATTTTTTTCGTTCATGCCGTTTAAGAAAAAGAGAACGGGCTTTACCAACGGGGGCAAAACTCGTTCTCTATCGTTAAATAGCGGAACGATAATTTAAAATCCGAGAATTTCCGCAAAGAAAAAAGCGCAGGGATCTGCGCTTTTTTCGTTTTATTTATTTTGTGAATTATCCGTTATAAGCAGTCCTTAAAGCAGTTGCCGTTCGCGTTATAGTTGCATTTACCTTCGACCGTCGCCGCGGTAAGCGCGGTGCAGTAAGCGAACCCGTAATTGCCGAGATCGACCGTCGCCGCGGTAACGGCTGAAAAATCGACCGTGGTCAGACTCTTGCAAAGCAAGAACGCGCCTTCGCCTATTTCGGTAAGGTTTGCGGAAAGAGTTATCGACTCTAACGCGCTTGCGTTTTTGGCGGCTATCGGGTTAGCGGAAGAATCTATCTCGCTTGCGAAAGCGTACTCGCCTATCTTCGTTACGCCCGCGGGAAGAACGATATTCTCGATACTCGTAGCATAGAACGCGTGCGATTTTATCTCGGCAAGTGCCGACGCCGCGCCGAAGGAAAGTCCCTTTAAGTTCTTGCAGTTATAGAACGCGTAAGCGTCTATACTTTCCACGGTATCCGCGACCGTAACCGCGCTTACGCCCGAATTTGCGAAGGCATACTCGCCTATTTCCGTCACCTTGTCGCCGAGAACCACGGTCGCAACGTCGTTAAGGCCGTTAAACGCGTACATGGGCAGGCGGTAGTTTTCCGCGGGATTTATCGTGATTTTGGTAAGCGAAACGGGAAGATAGTAAACGCTGCTCTTTTCCGCCGCGTAGAATAAAGTTTCGGTTTTACCTTCGGCGTATTCGGTCTTACCGAAAACGTATCCTATAGATCTCTTTTCTTCTACCGCTTTGTTTTCTGCGGAACCCGTCTGGTTAAAAGACGCGTCCCCCGTCGCGTTTGCGCCGACGAAAGGCAGAACGATCTCTTCTAACGCCTTCATACCCGCGAATGCGCCCGCCTCGATCTCGGTAACGGTAGCGGGAACGACGAGTTTCTTGATCGAAGAATCGCCGTTGAACGCACCGGATCTGATCTTGCCGACGGTCTTGCCCTGTTCGGTCGCGATCGCGCCTATATCGAGCGTGCCGTTCACTACGGAAACGCCGTCGTCGACGAATTTCGCGACTTTATACGAATCGCTGTCGGCGGATTTTGTCAGAATAAGTCCTTTCTTTCCGGAATCGGTGCTGCCCGAGCGAGCGAAAGCCGAAACCGCCATAATTGCGGCGAGCAGTCCGAAAAGCAATATCTTTAAGGTTTTTTTCATAAAAACTCCTTTGAAAGCCCCTTTATACTTCAAATAGTTTAACATTTATAAACCCGTTTGTCAATAGATATCGCCCGTTTTTAATTAAATAACCCCCTATAAGCCGCCGAAAATTTATAAAATGACTCTTCCGTAAAAAAACCCGTCGAAAAACCCGTTTACGTCCGCGCCCGTTTTCTCGAACGCGCCCACGAGATCGTCGGGCGCAGCGATCTTAAACGCGTAGTCCGAATAATACTTTTTTAGCCCCGCGAAGAACTTTTTATCGCCTATCGTTTCCCTTAAAGTATCGTACATAATGCAGGATTTAACGTAAGCGATATTGACGTATTCGTACTCGCTGTTGAAATCTTTAAGGCTTCTCGTCATCACCGTATTCACTTTGCCGAACAGTTTGTCGGACACCGAACAGAAAGTCTTGTAAGTCTTTTCGGACGCGGAAAGCAGATTTTTACGGGTGTAGCCGTAATCGGAATAGTTTTCGTAGAACAGCACCACCGAATACTCGGCGAGACCTTCGTCCAAAAATCCGTATTCCGTTTCGTTGTTTCCGACGACCGTCTGCCACCATTGATGCGCGGTCTCGTGCGCGATCACTTCGCCGAACGCCTTCCTTTCCAGATCGTCGCTTATATAGACGAGTCCGGGGAATTCCATACCGCCCTGTATAAATCCCGTTTTCGCGACCGAATATGTCTTATACGGATATTCACCGAACAGTCTGCCGAAAAGGTCGAGCGATCTGACGGCGTAGTCTAAAAACTCTTCGGGGTTGTCGTCGTCGTAATAGTAATAATTTACCTGCGTGTCCCTATACTTTGCCGAAACGACCAGAAAGTTTTCGGACGCGACCGCCGAAAACGACCGCGCGTTCTCGATTTTGTAAGTTTCCTTTTTCTTGTCGCCCGCGGTCTCGCTTTTAACGGGGTATCCGCTCGTAGCCATCGCCAAATTATCGTCAAAGGTAAGAGTTACCGTATAGTTCGCGCACTCGGAAAAATAAGGGTCGCCCACGGGGTAGTAAAGGCACTCGTAAAACCCGTCTTTATCGACGGCGCAGAGTATCGGGTAAAAATTCGCAAGGTTGACGGTCTTTTTCGTGATCCCCGTTCTTGCGATAACTTCGGCAAGTTCTACTCTAAATTCAACGGTCAAGGTCGCTTTTTCTTCGGGGAAAACTTCCGTTTGTAAAGGTACGGTAAGCACGTTCCGGTCTTCGCCGCCGACGGTAAAATCGACGGGGACACCGTCCTGAACGACCGAAAGTATCTCCATATCGCCGTAGTTTTCGCCGTTATAGTAAGCAATACTCTTGTACTGTTCGGCGATAGGTTTTATCTTCGCGCCCGACCTAAACGCGTTGGGAAACAGATTGAATTTCAGTTCCTTAAAGGAAGTGTCGTAAGAGTTGTAAAAAGTTACGGTTTCCCTGCCCGTAAGCGTGTTTCCATCGAGTTCGGCGGTTATATCGTACTCGGTGATTTTGGCGCGGTTACCGCAGGAAACGAGAAAAAAAGGCGTTGCCGCCGCAAAAACGATAAACGCCGCGAGTCTAAATAAAATTTTCATAAAAAACTCCGAATAAAAGTTATTTTAATAACATTTTATTCGGAGTCTGCGGCTTTGATACCGTTTTACTTGTTATCTATCGAAAGATATTTTTCGGGGTTTACGGAAACGCCGTTCTCGTAAGTCTCGAAATGCAGGTGCGCGCCGTCTTTATATTCCTGTCTGTTGGAAGTACTCATCACGCCGATCACGTCGCCCTTTTTAAGTTGCATACCCACCCAGACGTCTTCGGCGTCCAAAAGCGAGTTATACACCGTGATAAGTCCGTCGCCGTGATCCACGGTTACGGTCACGCCCGTACGCAGCGAATTTTCAACGCTTTTCACCACGCCGTCGAAAGCGCAGAACACTTTCGCGCCTTCTTCGCCGTAAAAGTCCATCGCCTTATGGGAAGAATACCTTTTAAGCGTAGGGTTATACGCCAAAGTTTCGCTGTACTCTTCGATCGCGGAATAACTTTCCACAGGCACGCAGAACGATATTACGGAAATCGTGGGTTCGGTCTCTTCGGGTTCCTGTTCCTTCGGTTCTTCAAAGTTGTCCGCGGGCTGCACTTCACTCGGTTCGCTGTTAATGGAAAGGGAATCCTTCTCCCCGACCATAATAAGCGCGATCGAAACGCCTATCGCGATTATGCATAAAGCCAGAATAATGTAGGTCGCGTTCCTTTTGAAAAAATTCGCTATCGCGCTACCCGCGCCGTTTGTCTTTTTCATAGTTTCATATCTCCTTATAAATGATTTGCCTTGATTATTGCCTGAAAAATTTTTTATATACCCGTTTTTAAAAACTTCCGAAAACAACGGGGCTTGCGACTTTTATAACGCCGCTTACTTTATTTTCGGCGATATGCAGATTTATCTTTACTCCGTCTATCTTTATAAAGTTATCTATTTCGGGCGTATAAGCGTAGATCGAAAATACTTCTCCGCCGTTCTCGGTCGAGACGATACGGGCTTTCATTTTTTCCAAAAACTCCGCCGCGTCGAAATCCTGATCCGCGACGAACCCTTCGCCGCAGCGGATCGGAACGCGTGCGAAAGAGAACTTATCGGAAACCGTTATCGGCACGGACGACGAAAACGACGAATACACTTCCGTAGCGGGATACTTTTCGCCGAACACCGAAACGGAGTTGATAAACCAGGCGTAAGCCGCTATCAGAAAGAACGCAATGAAAAATCCGAATCTTTTAAGCAAAACGAAACCCCCTGCGCTTTTTAGAAGAGTTTTGCCTTTTTCGGTCGGAATTATACCCGTAAACGCCCTTTATAGCCGAAAAAATCTTTCTGAAAGGGTAAAACGGCGTCCTTAAAGTGTATTTTTAACAATTATTGTATTTTTTTTGCTGTTTTTCGATATTTTTTTTAAAAAAACTATTGTAAAAAGTCTGAAATATGGTATAATTAAGACAATAAAACTTTGGAGGTTTTTTATGAATAAGAACGAATTAGTCAGAGCAATTGCCGAGAAGTCGGGTTTGACCCTTAAAGACGCGGGCGCCGCGTTCGACGGGTTTGTTAAAGCGGTTACGGACGCTTTGAAAGCGGGCGATAAGATCCAGATCTCCGGTTTCGGTTCTTACGAAGTTAAGTCGAAAGCGGCGAGAGAAGGTATCAATCCCAAAACCGGCGACAAGATCAAGATCGCAGCGAGTAAGACTCCCGTATTCAAATTCGGTAAGGCTTACAAAGATCAGTTTTAATTGAGAATCAAGTAAAACTACACCCCGCAAAGCGTCGCTTTGCGGGGTTTTACTTACGCTAAAAAAGAGATTTCAATAATCCAACGTTTTGATATAACAGTCGATCGCGGCGATAATGCTGTTAAAAATCATTTTGG
>JAFZXG010000137.1 GCA_017616925.1 Clostridia bacterium
GGCGTTTTTCACCCATTTATCGTTGTCTTCCGGAAGATCCGAGCAGGCGAACATAAAATCCTGCCATACCATTATGCCGTACCTGTCGCAAAGTTCGTAAAACGCGTCTTTTTCGTAAATGCCGCCGCCCCATACTCTTAACATATTGAGATTTGCGGATTTTGCGAGAGAAATAAGTTTTTCTTATTTTTCAGTTTTAACCGTGCCCGTAAAACACTCTATAGGCACCCAGTTCGAGCCTTTTACGAAAATATCTTTACCGTTTATCCTTATTTTATATCCCATAAGTTCCGCGTCTATCGGTTCCGTCAACAATTCGACTTTTCTGAAACCGAATTTTCCGCAGACGGACGAGATCTCTTCCCCGTTTTCACAAAGCCGGACCTTATAGCCGTAAAGGGGATGTTCTCCGTAACCGTTCGGCCACCAGAGCTCACAGTCTTTGATTTTGAAATTTCTGAAATTTTTTCTCCCCGTGACCGCAGTCTCGCCTTCCGCTATGATCGCGCCGTCCGTGCCGCAGTCGTAAACGGTGAATATAAGTTTATCGCCGTTGCACTTCGTCGCCGAACCGTCTATGGCTTTTCCGAGAATATCGACGGTCGCGCGGATACTGTAATTGAGAGTGGCAAGAAACGTCGCGTTCCCTTTGTCGTCCGCTATTACCTGAACGTTTAAAAGCCGTTTTTTTGCGACCTTTTTCAATCTCACGTCTCCCCATATCCCGTAACCGCAGATGTCGGGAGCCCAATCCCAACCGAAATGGCATTGCGCCTTGCGGACGAAAACTCTCGGCACGTTGAAAATGCTCATATATCCGGCGCAATCGAACTTATCCATTTCGTTTAACGTCGATTTCATACGGACTTCGAGTTGATTTCCTTTCGGTTTCAGCATATTGCCGACCGAAAAGGTATATTTAAGAAACATATTTTCGGTTTTGCCGAGAAGTTCTCCGTTAAGATAGATTTCGGAAAAAACGTCGATACCGTCGAATTCGAGCAAAACTTCGCCGCCGAGAAAGTCTTTCGGCGCGTCGAACACCTTTTTATAGATAAAATCTTCTCTCGGTATCCACCCTATTTGTCTGTGATTAAGCCCGAAATACGGATCGGTTATTTTCCCCGCTCTGTAAAGATCGTTCGTAATATCCCCGGGAACGGTCGCCTCCGTCGCCCCAGTTCTGTCGTTTTCCAAAATCCATTTACCGTTCAAATTTATCGTGTCTATCATAATTCTTCCTTAAAAAATGCGTTTGTATAAGCCTTTCCCCCGCTTGTGTCCGTTACGGCTATCCTGAAATATCTTACGCTTTCGTTCAACTCGAATTCGGCGTGAGTAAGCGGTTTTTCCGCCGCCCAAACGTTTCTCGAATATCCGTCCGCGCGGAAAGCGATGCTCTTCGCGTTTTCCGCGCCGACGTAAACCTTGTTCCCGTCAACGTAAGCGCCCCTTATCGCCGCGCCCGTCGAGGCGTAAAATTTCCCCGACTTCATACACTCGAAAACGCCGCCGTAAGTCAGTTTTTCGGGATACATAACGTTATATCCGCCGAATCCCGTGTCCCCGTGGTTATCGTCGTTTGAAAAGCAATATAATTTCTGCCCGTCGCGGAGCATAACGTCGTAATACGCTTCGTCCTCGGTACAGCCGCCGACGAAACTTCCGTAGTTGAATATTTCCACGCCGCCGAGCCCCTTTATCCCGCATATATCTTCCGCGGCAAGGCGCGACCAGTCGGGGTGATTCAAAACGACGAAATAACCGAGTTCTGCCGCCTGTTTTAAAAGTCCGTTGAGATTCTTTACGCCGAAACCGCCGTCCGCTCCCTTGAAATATTCGCCGTTTTCGAGAAGTTCGGTCGGAAGGCGGTCGAGTTTTCTGTAAACTTTCGTACAGAAATCGAAATAATAGTCGGTTATTCCTATCATGCCGACTTTTTTCGGATCGGGCGAATAAAAGTTAAGGTGATAACACTTCGTAGAACGAGGCTTACCTTTTATCCACGTCGGTTCGAGATGGTTTTCGTAACCGCTTAAAGCGACGAAATTCTCGTCGTTAAGAGCCGACCTGGCTTCCATATAGGCGTGATCTGTAAAGGCAAGTATCGAAAAGCCGTTGTCTTTGTACGCCTTTTTCATTTGTTCGGGCGTAAGAACCCCGTCCGAGCCCGTCGTATGACAATGTAAATTCGCCTTATATCCCTTTTCTTCGGGCAGTAAAACTTTCATGCCTTTCACCATTTATAATTCCACTTTCTCGGCGTGACCGAATAGCAATTCATAAGTTCTTCGTGCATGTTTTCCGTCGATTGCCCCCAGAAAGTTATGCGAAGATCATACCTTATAATGCCGTCTATAAGTTCTTTATTTACGGATAATACCTTTTCTTTTTCTTCTTCCGTTCCGCTCTTCATCGCCTTGTCGAAATTAAGAATATTATACAAATACAAAACCTGTATGCGGTCTTTCGCTATTCTTTCTTTCTGCTCGTCGGTCGCGAGGGGCGCGGCGGCGTCAAAAAGGGCGAACGCTTTTTTGAAAAACGCTTCTCTTTTATTCTCTTCGATAAGCGAATCGAAATCCGGACCGTATTCGCCGTCTTCCGAGCGGCGGCACGACCATTCGCCGTCGGCGCTTTTATGAAATTTCAAAAGGTCGTAGGAAAAATGCGCGTTATCGGAAAGCGTGTTTTCGTAAAGGTCGATATATTCGAGTATCTTTTCATATCCGCGTCCGTAATATAAACGGGCGAATTCCGTTTTGTGGCGAGCAAACTCCTCTTCCGTCATATACGGATCCCACATAAGCCTGGATAAAAGATAAGTTTTAAGTTCCGCGAAAACCGACGAACCGACTCCGTCCATATGGATATACTCGAAA
>JAFZXG010000138.1 GCA_017616925.1 Clostridia bacterium
CAGAATAAAGTTCGCGTGTTTTTCCGAAATCACCGCGCCGCCGACTCTATACCCTTTAAGCCCGCAGGACTCTATTATTCGCCCCGCGAAGTCGCCTTCGGGGTTCTTAAAAACCGATCCGCACGTACGCCCCGCGGGTTGAATCGCCATTCGCAGCCGCGCGTATTTTTTTACGACGGCGCGACAATCCGTTTCGGATTCATGAAAAACGAAATATACCGCGGTGATTATTTCCCGCGAACCGCCGAATCTGCTTTTTCTGTACGAAAATCCGCACTCTTCTGGATTTAAGCGCTTTATTTTTCCGTCCGACAGCACTTCGACCGAGACGATACGTTCCGAAATACTGCAGCGGAACGCGCCCGCGTTCATTTTTACCGCACCGCCTACCGTGGCGGGTATTCCCGCGAGCGTTTCCGCACCCGTAAGAGAGTGCGACGCGGTAAATTCAATCAGATCGTTTAAGTTCGCGCCCGCAGACGCTCTCACTTTTCCGTCAGTCGTCAGCGTAATACGGTCGAGTCCAGAAAGAGAAATAATAAGTCCGTCGTATCCCGAGTCGGATATAAGAAGGTTGGTCCCGTTTCCTATTACTTTATAAGGAATACCCGCGTCTTTCGCGCTTTCCGTAAGTTCTCTTAAGGAAAGAAGACTGTTGACGGTTGCGAAATACCGCGCGTTCCCGCCGACTCTTAAAGAACAACGGTTTTTTAAAGGTTCGTTCGTCTTTATCTCCGCGTCGTAGCAAAAAGAAAAGTCAACCTTGCGGCTCATAAATCTCCTTTTATCATTTTACAATATTCCGTCTTTTTTTTCAAGGCATAAACGCAATATTATTTATTTTTTTAAGCGCGTCTTTATCTCCCGCCGCCGCGGACAGCGACAGCGCCCTTATTTCGTCTATTTTCCCCTTCTCCAAAAACGCCGAAACGCCGTTATTCCTTATCTCCGAAAGCGCGGAAAGACTCGGATCTTCGTACGATACTCTGCCGAATACCGAAAAAAGTCCTATTTTATTTAAGTCGTTCTGAACGGCGTCCGACAGCAAAAGGTCGATAAATTCCCGTGCGCAAGCGTTCTTTTGCGGGTTATCGCCCGTTATCGCTATAAACTGGTTGAGATCCGAAAAGGAAGAAAGCGGCGTTACGGCGGCGTTAAAGCCCCTGTTCAACAGCCTGTAAACGTCCCTTTGCGTTCCGAGAAGGCAATCGGTTTTACCGTTGATAAAATCGGCGTAAGCCTCCGACGGTGTTTTTACAACGATCTTTTTCGCGGTGAAACCCGAAAGCGCGAACGCGACGAGCGGCAGATTGTATTCGCTCTGCGACACGGTAAGCGAGTCTATTTCCTTCCCCGACGGTTCGGTTTTGGAAAAAAGCGCGTACTCGCCCTTTGCCCAGATCGCCGCGGCTGGCGTTCCCGAAAAAACACCTTCCGGATAAGCGTTTTCGGTTTTCAATTCCGAAAACGCCTTTAACTCCAAACCGTTGCCGAAAGAGATCATGTCGGGGAATTTCCCGTTTTTCATTTCTTCTTCTGCACCCGCCACGGTGTAGTCTATCGCCATAATAAGCGTTCCCGCGTGCTTTTTTTCGTACTTTACCGCAAGATCTAATAAAAACTTCCTTCTCGAACCCGTGCCGCCTTCGAAAGTGTCTATATGCCATAGAGACACGATCCCTTCGTACGCTTTTTTAACCGTTTCCCTTTTGGTTTTAAGTACGCCGCCGAATATGAAAACGAACGCCGCCGCACAGGACAGAACGAGCGCGAGAATACTTCTTCGCATAAACATATTAAAGTATATTCGTCGTGAAAACAAAAAAGGACTCGGCAGAGTCCTTTAACGATATTTTTAAGTTTATACGGTCAGTTTTTTTCCGTTCGGACCTAAAGTCGCGGTCGATATTTTATCCGTGTCGAACAGTCCCCTAATAAGATCGTTGGCGTCGTTTATAGTTATCGACTCGATTCTCTTTATCTTTTCGTCGAAATCGAATATCTGATCGAAAAACAGGTAATATTTACCGTACAGAAGCATAAGCGACGCGGTACTTTCCTTACCGAAAACGAAAGCCGATTTGACCTGCTCTTTACCGCGGACGAACTCCCTTTCGGTCATACCGTTTTTGCGGAATTTTTCTATCTCTTCGATTATAGCCGAAGCGGCGAGATCGCGGCTTTCGGTCTTAACGCCGGAATATATTTCGATAACTCCGCAATCGCGGTATTGCGACGGATACGAATACACCGAATAACAAAGTCCCGCTTTTTCCCTTATTCTCTGGAAAAGCCTGCTGCTCATACCCCCGCCGAACACGTTGTTAACGACGGACAGCGCGTCCGATCTTTCGTCGAACACCGAAAACGCGGGAAGCGAAAATCCGATATGCGTCTGTTCAGTCTTTTTCACGCGGATAAGGTCGGACTTCAACCCGCCCGTAAATTCGTCCGCCGCAGCACCCTTTATTCTCGTAAATCTTTCGGCAAAATATTCTCTCGCAAGTTTTTCGGCGATTTCAAAGGTTATATTACCCGAAAACGACAGCACCACGTTGTCCGCCGTATAGAATTTATCCATATACGAAAACACGTCTTTCGCGGTAAATCTTCTGACGTTTTTAACGGGTCCCAAAATCGTCTGTCCAAGTCCTCTTTTACCGAAACGGCTTTCGGAAAGAAGATCCAAAAGCACGTCCTCCGGCGAATCTTCGTTCATATTTATCTCTTCTATTATGACGTTTTTTTCTTTTTCGAGTTCTTCTTTTTTAAACTCGGCATCAAAGAAAACGTCGGAAAGGATCTCTACGCACTCTTTGACGTGATCCGCCGTGGACTTCGTGTAGTAGCAGGTTAGTTCTTTCGAAGTAAACGCGTTTATCTGCGCGCCTATCCCGTCGATCTCGTCCGAAATATCGAACGCCGAACGCTTTTTCGTTCCCTTAAAAACGGTATGTTCGATAAAATGCGAAAGTCCGTTTTCGCTTTCGGTCTCGTTCCGACTGCCCGTGTTTACGATTATTCCCGCGGACACCGAAGAAAATCCTTCCGCGGTGTTCACGATAAGTTTCAATCCGTTTTCGTACTGTTTGGCTTTTACCATTTTGATCTCCGTCTTATTATGTATAAAAAGAAAATTTTTAATCCCCCAGATTTTCGCCCACGGTAACTATCGAAAAGCCGCTTTCGGTTATTTTTTCGATTATTTCGGGGAGCGCCGAAAGCGTATGTGGTTTCGGGTGCATAAGTATTATGTCGCCGTTATTTAAATTTTGCGTCGCTCTTTTTACGATAAGTTCTTCGTCCTTATCGCGCCAGTCGATAGTGTCTTTCGACCACATTACCGTTCTGTAACCGAGATCAGTCGCCGCTTTAACGGTAATATCCGAAAAACTGCCCGACGGCG
>JAFZXG010000139.1 GCA_017616925.1 Clostridia bacterium
AAGACGTGCTTACCGCGTTTCTGAAAAAAGATCCCGAAACCGCGACGGTTAAGATCTGCGACGGAAAGATCGCGGGCGCGCTTCCGATAAAGACGGGTTATAAAGTCGTGGAAGAAAGGGAAGAGACGAGCGTTCTTTCGGTAACGCTTTTTACTGGCAGAATGCATCAGATAAGGTCGCATCTTTCTCACGTCGGACACGCGATAGTGGGAGACGGAAAATACGGAGATAACGCGTTTAACAGACGCACGGGTGCAAAAAGACAAAGACTTCGCGCAAGCGGAATAACCTTCCGTTTTTCCGAAGACAGTCCTTTATATTATCTTGACGGAAAGAGTTTTAAGACGGAGTAGTTATGCCGCAGGACGCGTTTACTTTAAATAGAATATGCGGAGAACTTCGCGAAAGATTCGGAGGCGGAACGGTCAACCGCATCGTTCAGTCCGATCCCGACGTTATGATCTTCACCATATTTACGGGGAAAAGCACGCGGAAGTTGCTTATTTCCGTAAAACCCGACGGGGCGAGAATAGGGCTTACGGACGGTGAAGAAGGTTTACTTACCGCACCGAATTTCTGTATGCTTTTGAGAAAGCACCTTTTATCTTCGGTGATAAAGGACTTTTCGATCGTGGGATTCGACAGAATAGTAAAAATCGACTTCGAGACGCACACCGAACTGTCGGACGTAAAGACGGTGACCTTGTACGCTGAACTGATGGGGCGTTACAGCAACGCGATCCTCGTCGAAAACGGGAAAATACTCGGCTCAAACAGGGGCGCGTTTTACGATAACGGGGTGCGTCCGCTTATCGCAGGCAGAAAATACGTCCTGCCGCCCGATAACGACAAACTGCCGCCCTACGACGAACGACTCGTTCCTTTCTTCGATATAAAGGAAAACTTAAACGCCGTTTCGGTAGCGGGCAAGGTCGCGGGGCTATCTAATCTTACCGCGGAGGAGATAGTTAATTCGTTTAACGGAACGGGCGGGAAAGAGTTTTATAAACACCTTAACGACTTCGTTTTCGCGAAAAATGCCGAACCGAATATCGTCCGCGAAAACGGAAAGATAAAGGATTTCTGCGCGGTTTCGTACGCGGGAATTTCGGGAGAAAGGGAATACTACCCCGATCTTCTTACCGCGGAAAAGACTTTCTTTTCCGAAAAGGAAGAAGGTAAAAAGTTCACGCGGATAAAGGACAAACTGAATTCGGTGATAAACGCCGCGATAAAAAAGACGAAAAAGAAACTTTCGGGGCTTTACTCAACGAAAAAAGACGCGGAGAACGCGGAAGAGAACAGAATAAAAGGCGAACTTTTAGTCGCTAACATATATAAGTTAAAGCGCGGGGACGAAAGGTTAGAAACGGTAAACTATTACGACGGGAAAGAAACGATTATTCCGCTCGATAAAACCTTATTGCCGTCCGAAAACGCGCAGGCGTATTTTAAGAAATACAACAAGCAAAAGCGCACGCTTATAATGACCGAGCCGAGAATAGACGCCGTGGAAAAGGAACTTTCGTATTTAACGAGCGTTTCCGAAGAAATAAGTCTTGCGGCGGAAATCGACGAACTGCTTCTAATAAAAGACGAACTGATAGCCGAAGGACTTATTACGGCGGAGAACGTCGGAAAGAAAAAACGCGACGCCGCAGAGACGGGCAGGGCGTATTCCTACGCGGGCTATACGATAAGGGTGGGAAGAAACAACGCCGAAAACGACAGACTTACCTTTTCCGCGAGAGAAAACGACTTGTGGCTGCACGTAAAAGACTATCACTCTTCGCACGTTATAATCGAAAGCAAAAAGGGTACGGTGTCCGAAAAGGCGATCGTTTTCGGCGCGGAGATATGCGCTTATTACAGCAAGGCGAGAGAAGGCGGAAAATGCGAAGTGGTCTATACCGAACGTCGCAACGTGAAAAAACCGCCTAAATCGCACCCGGGGTTCGTGACCTACGCCGATTTTAAGTCGGTAACGGTCACGCCGGATTCTCACGCCGACAGCGTGATAAAAAGATAAATATAAGAGAAAAGTATAAGGCGCGAAAAAACCTTGCGTTTTACCTTTCTTTGTGGTATAATGCGTAAAGATTTATTGAGAACAGGAGCAAAAAATGAAGTACACCTTTGAAAAAGCCGAAAAAAGCACGGTAAAAGTAACCATCGATTTAGATAAGAACGAGTGGGCGGAAGCCATAAACGCCGCTTACGAGAGAACGAAAGGCAGATATTCTTTGCCGGGGTTCAGAAAGGGCAAAGTTCCCAAACACTTATTAGAAAGCACTTACGGAAAGGGCGTTTTCTACGAAGAAGCGATAAACTACGCCTTCCCGAAATACTATTCCGAAGTTCTCGAAAAAGAGCCTTCTATCTTCGCGGTTGCAAATCCCGATATCGACATTAAAAGTATCGGCGACGAAGGGTTGTCGCTTTTAGCGGTCGTTCCCGTTAAACCCGAAGTAAAACTCGGCGAATACAAGGGTATAAAGATTAAGAAAGTTGAGTATAATGTTAAGGACGCCGACGTGGACGCGGAAATAAAGCGTCTGCAAGAGAGAAATTCCCGCCTTATCGAAGTTAAGGACAGGGCGGTTAAGGACGGCGACACCACGATAATAGATTATTCGGGTTCTGTGGACGGAGTGAAGTTCGAAGGCGGCACGGCTGAAAAACAGACTCTCGTCATCGGCAGCAAGGCGTTTATCCCGGGTTTCGAAGAACAGCTTATCGGTATGAATATCGGCGAAGAAAAGGACATAAACGTCAAGTTCCCCGACGACTATCACGCGGAGAACTTAAAAGGTAAAGACGCGGTGTTCCATATAAAACTTCACGAAATAAAGGTAAAGGAACTTCCCGAAATAAACGACGAGTTTATTAAAGACGCGGTAGGCGCGGAGAGCGTAGACGCGTACAAAAAGGAAGTTAAGGAAAGACTCGAAAAACAGAACGCCGAACGCGCTGAGAGAGAGACCGAAAACGACATAGTGAATAAAATCACCGAAAAGACCGACGTCGTTATCCCCGACGCGATGATAGAAAATCAGATCGACCGTATGGTGCAGGAGATGGAGTACAGGCTGTCTTATCAGGGACTTCGCATGGAAGACTATCTCAAGTACACCAAACAAACCATGGAAGACTACAGAAAGAGTTTTAAGGAACAGGCTGAAAACATCGTAAAACAGCAACTCACCATCGAGGCGATAATCGAAGCGGAGAAAATAGAGGCGACCGAAGAGGACGTCGATAAGAAACTCGCGGAAATGGCGGAAAAACAGGGCAAGAAAGTTCCCGAATTAAAGAAGGATCAGAACCCCCGCCAACTCGACTATATAAAGAACGAAATAATAATACAGAAACTGTTCGACACCCTTAAGGGCGCGGCGGTTATCGAGTAGTTTACGAATAATCTTTCACGGAGAAAATTATGAAGATCAAGAATACCGTAGTGCCTTACGTTATAGAGAACACGGGAAAAGGCGAAAGAAGTTACGACATTTATTCGAGACTTTTAGAAGAGAGGATCATATTCCTTACGGGCGAGATAAACGACGCCGTGGCGGACAGCGTGGTGGCGCAACTTATCTATCTCGAATCGGTAGATCCCAACAAGGATATAAACCTTTATATCAACAGTCCCGGCGGCAGCGTTACCGCGGGTATGGCGATCTACGATACGATGAACTATATCAAGTGCGATGTCAGTACCATCTGTATAGGTCTTGCGGCGTCTATGGGTGCGTTCTTGCTGTCGAGCGGAGCGAAAGGCAAACGGTTCGCTCTTCCGAACAGCGAAATAATGATCCATCAGCCCTTGGGCGGCGCGCAGGGGCAGGCGAGCGATATCAAAATTCAGGCGGACCACATTATCAAAACCAAAAAACGCTTGAATACCATACTCGCCCAAAACTGCGGAAAACCCTACGAAGTTCTGGAAAAGGATACCGACAGGGACAATTACCTTTCCGCCGAAGAGGC
>JAFZXG010000140.1 GCA_017616925.1 Clostridia bacterium
GGTGGACTACCTGAAAGAATACGCCGAAACGCTGTATTCGGACGAAGAGTACGAAGAAAAACGCAAAAAGTACACTCACGCCGCGCCGTTTACCAAAGAATCGCTTTTATACCATGAAATATTCGAGAAATATTACGCGGGGCAGGGTGAAATGATAAAGGATTTCTGGATGCCGAATAGATCGTGGCAGGGTTGTAACGTTCTCGATCCGTCGGCAAGGGTGCTTTCAAACTACGGTGCAAGCGGGAAATAAGTAAATATGGAAAAAACGATTAAAAACAAGGTCTTAATACTCAATTTCGGCGGGCAGTATAATATGCTTATCGCGCGTCGTGTTCGCGAAAACAACGTTTATTGCGAACTTTTGCCTTTCGACACGACGATAGATAAAATCAAAAAATTCGATCCGTCCGCAATTATTTTTACGGGCGGACCGAACAGCGTGTACGAAGAAAATTCGCCCAAGCCCGACGACGAAGTTTTTTCCTTGGGCGTTCCTATTTTGGGTATTTGCTACGGTTGTCAACTTATAGCCCAGCACTTCGGCGGAAAAGTCGAAAGCGTGTCCGCTACCTTTAACCGCGAATACGGTAAAACACAGGCGTTTTTCGACGCTGAAAACGAATTGTTTTACGGATTACCCGAAAAAAGCGTAACGTGGATGAGTCACGGCGACGAGATAACCGCGCTGCCCGACGGCTTTACCGCTATCGCACACTCAAAGCATTGCCCTTATGCCGCGATTTACGATAAAGAAAGAAATATTTACGGCGTGCAGTTTCATCCCGAAGTGACGCACACCGTTTTCGGCAAGGAAATATTAAAGAACTTTTTATTTAACGTCGCGCGTCTTTCTCCCGACTGGACGATGGGCGGTTTCGTCGAAAAAGCGGTGAAAGAGATAAGAGAAAAGGTCGGGGACGGTAAAGTTCTGCTTGCGCTGTCGGGCGGAGTAGATAGTTCTGTCGCCGCCGCGCTTATAGGAGAGGCGATAGGTAAAAATCTTACCTGCGTTTTCGTCGATCACGGTTTAATGCGGCAAAACGAAGGCGACGAAATAGAAAAGGCTTTTTCCGGTAGGGGTATAAACTTTATCCGTATAAACGCCGAAGACCGTTTTTTAAGCGCGCTTAAGGGCGTTACCGAACCCGAAAAAAAGAGAAAAATCATCGGCGAACAGTTTATCCGCGTGTTTGAAGAAGTCGGAAAAACTATCGGCAGGGTTGATTTTTTGGCGCAAGGCACGATTTATCCCGACGTTATAGAATCTGGCAATAAAGTCGCCGAAACCATAAAGAGCCATCACAACGTCGGCGGGTTGCCGAGCGTTATAGGGTTTAAGGAAATAATAGAACCGTTAAGGCTTTTATTCAAAGACGAAGTACGGGCTTTGGGGCGGGAACTTAAACTACCCGAATACATGGTAAACCGTCAGCCCTTCCCGGGACCGGGTTTAGCAATAAGAGTGATCGGCGAGATCACGAAAGAAAAACTCGAAATTCTGCGCAAAGCCGACGCTATTTTCCGCGAAGAGATAGAAAAGGCGAAGTTAAAGGGCGTATCGCAATATTTTGCAGCTCTAACGAATATGCGTTCGGTGGGCGTTATGGGCGACGGCAGGACTTACGAATACGCGGTGGCACTACGTTCGGTTTCCACCGAGGATTTTATGACTTGCGTCAGAACGAAAATACCTTATCGCGTTTTAGATAAGGTTTCGTCAAGAATAGTGAACGAAGTCAAAGGCGTAAACAGAGTTTTATACGACGTAACGGGCAAACCGCCCGCTACCGTCGAGTACGAATAATGGGGTAAAGGAGAAAATATTATGGTAAAGTACATTTTCGTTACGGGGGGAGTCGTTTCGGGACTCGGCAAAGGAATAACCGCGGCGTCGCTCGGAAGACTTCTAAAAGCGCGCGGGCTTAAAGTAGCGGCGCAAAAACTCGACCCGTATATCAACGTCGATCCCGGCACTATGAGCCCGTATCAGCACGGCGAAGTTTACGTTACCGAAGACGGCGCGGAGACCGATCTCGATCTGGGACACTACGAAAGGTTTATAGACGAAGACCTTAATAAGTATTCTAATCTTACCACGGGTAAAGTTTACTGGTCGGTCTTAAATAAGGAACGTCGAGGAGAATATCTCGGGCATACCGTTCAGGTGATACCCCATATCACGAACGAAATCAAAGAATTTATTTATTCGGTCGGCACTCATACCGACGCCGACGTAGTTATAACCGAGATAGGCGGAACTATCGGCGATATAGAGTCTCAACCGTTTTTAGAAGCGGCAAGGCAGGTTTCTTTGGAAGTCGGCAAAGGTAATTGTCTTTTTATCCACGTAACGCTCGTGCCGTATATCAGCGGTTCGGACGAACACAAGTCAAAGCCCACTCAACACTCTGTAAAAGAATTGCAAGGTATGGGCATTAAACCCGACGTAATAGTTCTCCGTGCCGACGAACCCTTGGAAGAAGAGATCTTCGATAAAATCTCTATGTTCTGCAACGTCTCAAAAGACTGCGTTATCGAAAACACCACTCTTCCAAACCTTTACGAAGCGCCTTTAATGCTTGAAAAGCAGAACTTCTCTGCGGTCGTGTGTAGGGAGTTGGGACTGTTAGCGAAAACACCCGATTTAAAAGAGTGGGAAGAAGTAATACGGAAAATAAAATCGAGAACGAAAACCGTCAATATCGCGCTGGTCGGCAAATACGTCAGACTTCACGACGCGTATTTATCCGTTGCGGAAGCGCTTCGCCACGCGGGCTACGATTACGGCACGAGAATAAATATTTCTTGGATAGATTCGGAAACGCTGACCGACGAAACGGCGGCGGAAATACTGAAAGACGCCGACGGCATAATAGTCCCGGGCGGTTTCGGCGGCAGGGGAATAGGAGGCATGATAGCGGCGGTAAAATACGCCCGTGAAAACGATATTCCTTTTTTCGGCATTTGTCTCGGTATGCAGATAGCCGTAATAGAATACGCGAGAAACGTTTTGGGATATAAGGACGCAAATTCGGGCGAGTTCGACGCCGATTGCAAGCACAAAGTAATAGACTTTATGCCGGGGCAAAGCGACGATATAGATAAAGGCGGCACTCTGCGACTCGGCAGATATCCTTGCGTAATTAAAAGCGGTACCACGATGGAACGGCTATACGGCAAAACGGAAATATCCGAACGCCACCGCCACCGCTACGAATTCAATAACGATTATAAGGGCGAATTTATTAAAAAGGGTTTGACCGTCGGCGGCACTTCGCCCGACGGAAGACTTGTCGAAACCGTGGAACTTACAAAGCGTTCGTTCTACGTCGGCGTGCAGTTTCACCCCGAGTTCAAGTCCCGTCCGAACAAGGCGCACCCCTTATTCAAGGGTTTTATAAAAGCATCGCTCGATAAAAAGGAAAGTAAGTGATGAAATTTACCAAAATGCAGGGACTCGGCAACGATTATCTGTATATTTACGGCGAAGTCCCCGAAAACGTAAAAGATTTAGCGAATAAATATTCCGACCGACATTTCGGCGTAGGTTCGGACGGACTTATCTTTATATCGCCGTCAAAAGTCGCCGATTTTAAGATGCGCATTTTTAACGCCGACGGCTCGGAAGCCAAAATGTGCGGAAACGGAATAAGGTGCATCGGGAAATACGTTTACGAAAAAGGTTATACGGACGACACCGTTTTAACGATAGAAACGCCGTCGGGCATAAAAACGCTTAAACTTTCCGTCGTTTTCGGCAAAGTTAAGTCCGTGTCGGTCGATATGGGCAAAACCGTTGTGAAAAACGAAATCACGCTTACGGCGGGGGATAAAGAATTTACCGTTGTTCCCGTTTCGGTCGGCAATCCGCATATAGTAATTTTCGCAAACGACGTAGAGAATTTTCCGATAGAAAAGTACGGGAAAATATTAGAAAAGCACCCGAAATTTAAAGACGGCGTCAACGTGGAGTTTGCCGAAATCAAAGGCGGTTTTATCCGTATGCGCGTGTGGGAACGCGGCAGCGGAATTACCCTTGCCTGCGGCACGGGCGCCTCGGCAACAGTTTCTGCGGCAGTCAAAAAAGGACTCGTTAAAGAAAACGAGTTTATAACCGTAAAACTCGACGGCGGCGATTTGCAGGTTAAATACACCGACGACGGCGTTATTATGACGGGCGGCGCGGAATTTATAGCAGACGGAGAAACTTATGACTAAACCTAATATGAATTACGCCGACTTAAAAGACAGTTATCTGTTTTTCGGTATAGCGCAAAAAGTTAAAAAATATTCGGAAGAAAATCCCGATAAAAAGATCTTGCGTTTAGGGATCGGCGACGTATCTTTGCCGCTTTGTAAAACCGTCATATCCGCCTTGACGGAAGGGGTTAACGATCAAGCCGAAAAGTCGTCGTTTCACGGGTATATGCCCGAGTGCGGCGCGCCGTTTTTAAGGACGACTATCGCCGACTTTTACAGAAAGCGCGGCGTGGATATCGCGGACGACGAAGTATTCGTGTCAAGCGGCGCAAGCGACGAACTCGGCGATATTCTGGATTTATTCGACAAAAAAAACTCCGCACTCGTGATCGAACCGGCATATCCCGCTTACGTTGACGCGAATATTATCGCGGGCAGAAAAATTATTCATATGTCGTCTTCGATCGAAAACGGCTTTACGCCCGAACCCGACGAAAAAAAGAAAGCGGACGTAATTTATATTTGTTCGCCGAATAATCCGACGGGTGCGGTGTTTACGAAAGAAAAACTCAAAAAGTGGGTGGACTTTGCGAATAAGCACGGCTCGATTATTCTCTTCGACGCCGCTTACGAAGCCTTTATCGAAGACGAGAATATACCGCACAGTATATTTGAGATAGACGGCGCAAAAACCTGCGCGATAGAGATCTGTTCGCTTTCTAAAACCGCGGGATTTACGGGTACGAGACTCGGCTATACCGTAATTCCCAAAGCGCTTTTAAGAAAGGGTATGAGTTTTAACGCAATGTGGGTAAGGAACAGAACGACCAAAACAAACGGCGTTTCGTATATAATTCAAAAAGGCGGGGCGGCGGTCTTTACCGAACAAGGTCAGAAAGAGATTAAAGAAAATATCGCCTATTATAAAGAGAACGCTAAAATTTTAATGCGCGTTCTAAACGAGTGCGAAATAAAATACACGGGCGGTAAAAACGCGCCGTATATCTGGCTTAAATGTCCTTTTGGTCTCGGCAGTTGGGAGTTTTTCGATTTACTGCTTAATAAAATACAGGTAGTCGGAACTCCCGGTGAAGGCTTCGGTAGTTGCGACGAAGGCTATTTCCGCTTTTCGACTTTCGGCAGCAGGGAAGATACTTTAAATGCGGCGAATAAATTAAAGGAATTGCTTGTAAAGATTTAGATCGTTTCGGGGAAATCCGCTTAAAACGTTTGACAACGGCAGGTTGCCGTGTTAGAATAATAACGATAAAACTTTTAAGTCGGTACGGAGATATCGGCAAGGTGAAATATCGGGCGCTTAACGTGCGTAAAACCGTTCTATTGTCTTGCCGTAAGGCAGGACTTTTTTTATGGGGAAAGCGACGAGATGCGTAAAGTAATGGTAATGGACGAAACGGCGGTTAACCGCTCGCTCGTCCGGATCACTCACGAAATTATCGAAAAGACGGACTGTACGGATTCCCTGTGCGTTCTGGGAATAAAAAGCCGCGGCGTCGTTCTTGCGGAGATACTTACCGAAAACCTTAAAAAGTTTGCGGATATAAACGTTCCGTTCGGAGTTATAGACGCCACGATGCATCGCGACGATTTCACGGCCGAACAAAAAAAAGAAAGAGCGACGGAGAGCATTATACCCTTCGACGTTACGGGTAAAACCGTGATAATCGTGGACGACGTTCTCTATACGGGCAGAACGGCGCGCGCGGCGATAGAGACCGTCTTCGCGCTGGGGCGACCGAAGGCGGTGCGCCTTGCGGTGCTTATCGACAGGGGACACAGAGAGATCCCTATACGTCCCGATTTCGTCGGTAAAAATATTCCGACTTCGCGGAAAGAGAAAGTTTCGGTAGTTATGCAGGGCGAAGACACCCGCGGCGTGTTTCTGACCGAAACGGCGGACTAAAGACTTATCTGACTCGAACGGAGAAAAGATCATGGATGTAAGCGGTATGAAAAAAGTTATAGGCACGGACGGAAAGAACGCCGATCTGCGTGATTTCGCGCTTAAACTTTCGGATTATTGCCGCGACTTAAAAATAAACGGCGAATACGTTGTTTTTCCCGGTTTCTGCGACGTGCACGTGCATTTCAGAGAACCGGGTTTTTCATATAAAGAAACGATAAAAACGGGATCCCGCGCCGCCGCGCGCGGCGGATATACGGCGGTTTTGACTATGCCGAATTTAGATCCCGTTCCCGATTGTATGGCAGCTATCGAGACGCAGTGCGAAATAATAAAAAAGGACGCCTGTATATCCGTCTATCCTTACGCGGCGATCACGAAAGGCGAAAAGGGGAAGGAACTTTCGGATATGGACGAACTATCATCCGTAGCGGCGGCGTTTTCGGACGACGGTCGCGGGGTGCAAAGCGAAGACATAATGCGCCGCGCCATGATAAAGGCAAGATCGCTCGGCAAAATAATCGCCGCGCATTGCGAGATGAACGAATTGTTAAAAGGCGGGTATATCCACGACGGCGCGTACGCGACTGCGCACGGTCATAAGGGCATCTGTTCGGAAAGCGAGTATAAGGCGATAGAACGCGATCTGCGGCTTGCCAAAGAAACGGGCGTTTCATACCACGTCTGCCACGTTTCCGCCGCGGAAAGCGTGGAACTTATCAGAAAGGCAAAACGGGAAGGGGTGGACGTTACCTGCGAAACCGCACCGCACTATCTCGTTCTTGACGAGAACGACTTGAAAGAGAACGGGGATTATAAGATGAACCCGCCTTTGCGTTCGGCAAGGGATAGGGCGGCGTTGATCGAAGGGTTGATCGACGGCACGATAGATATGATAGCGACCGATCACGCGCCGCACACCGCGGAAGAAAAGGCGAAAGGTCTCTCCGGTAGCGCGTTCGGTATCGTGGGGCTTGAAACGGCGTTTCCGATACTCTATACCGAACTCGTTAAAAACGGCGTGATCACCATAGAAAAACTCGTCGATCTTCTGGCGGTCAATCCGAGAAAGAGATTTAAAATAGGATACGACGGGTTTTCGGTCTGGGATTTAACGGTAAATAAAACGGTCGATCCGAAGGAATTTCTCTCTAAGGGCAGATCGACGCCTTTCGCGAACAGAAAAGTGTTCGGCGAAAATATTCTGACGGTTGCCCGCGGCAGAGCGGCGTATATAAACGATAAATAGAAAATAAAAAACTTCTGGAGTGTATTATGGCAAAAAGAACGGATATCAGGAAGATTCTTATAATCGGATCCGGACCTATCGTGATAGGACAGGCGGCGGAATTCGATTACGCGGGAACGCAGGCGTGCCTTGCGCTTAAGGAAGAAGGCTACGAAGTGGTGCTGGTAAACTCCAACCCCGCGACGATAATGACCGACACCAAGATAGCGGACAAGGTCTATATGGAACCGCTTACTTTAGAGTACGTCGCAAAGATCCTTCGATACGAACGTCCCGACGCGATAGTGCCGGGCATCGGCGGGCAGACGGGGCTTAACCTTGCGATGCAACTCGAAAAGAAAGGCATATTGAAAGAGTGCCGCGTGAAACTTTTAGGCACGAGCGGCGAGAGTATAGAACGCGCCGAAGACAGAGAACTGTTTAAAGAGATGTGCGAGTCGATAGGCGAACCCGTAATACCTTCCGAGATAACCTACGACGTGGAATCGGCGGTAGCGGCGGCAAAACGCATAGGGTATCCCGTAGTTCTGCGCCCCGCGTTCACGCTGGGCGGTACAGGCGGCGGTTTCGCGAACGACGAAACCGAACTTAAAGAGATCGCGGCGAACGGCTTTGCGCTTTCGCCCGTCAGACAGGTACTCGTTGAAAAGAGCGTCAAAGGTTATAAAGAGATAGAATTCGAAGTGATGCGCGACTCGGCGGACAACGCCATAACCATCTGCGGTATGGAAAACGTCGATCCTGTCGGCGTTCATACGGGCGATTCGGTCGTCGTCGCGCCCATAATGTCTTTAAACGATCACGACCTTAAGATGCTGCAGGACAGCGCGATAAAGATAATCCGCGAACTTAAGATCGAAGGCGGGTGCAACGTGCAGTTCGCGTTAAACCCCCGTTCGAGTGAATATTTTCTTATAGAAGTCAATCCGCGCGTGTCGAGATCTTCCGCGCTGGCGTCCAAGGCAAGCGGCTATCCTATAGCAAGGGTTACCGCTAAGATCGCCGTCGGTATGGAACTGAAAGATATAGCGGTCGCGGGCGGCACGGCGGCGAAAGAACCGACTCTTGACTATGTCGTCGCGAAGTTCCCGCGCTTCCCGTTCGACAAGTTCACGCAAGCGCCTAACGTTCTCGGCACGCAGATGAAGGCGACGGGCGAAGTTATGGGGATAGGATCGAACCTTTCCGAGTGCCTGTTAAAGTCCGTGCGGTCGCTGGAAATAGGCGCGTGCCATCTGCATCTCAAAAAATTCGACGGTATGACGGCGGATAACATAAAGGACTACCTTAAAGAATTCCGCGCAGACGGGATCTTCGCGCTTACCGAAGCATTGCGCCGCGGAGTTTCGGTCGGGGAACTTTTTAGAATCACGGGCATAACCCCGCTGTTTATAGAGAGTATAAAATCGATAGTCGATACCGAAAACGTTCTTAAAGTCGCGCCGTTCGACCTAAAAACGCTTAAAACGGCGAAAAGCATGGGGTTTTCGGATAAGTTTATCGCTACGCTTTGGAAATGCAAGGAAGACGACGTTTACGCGTTCAGGTTGAAAAACGGTATAACGCCCGTGTTCAAGATGGTGGACACTCTGCATACGGGCAAATATATCCCGTATCTCTATTCGACCTATAAAAACCAGATAGACGGGAAGACCGAAAACGAATCCCGCCTTACCGACAAAAGAAAACTCGTGGTACTCGGCGCAGGACCGATAAGGATAGGGCAGGGCGTTGAGTTCGATTATTCTTCGGTCCACGCGGTACAGACCATACGCCGCGCGGGGTACGAGTCCATAATCATAAACAACAATCCCGAAACGGTTTCGACCGACTATACCACGGCTGACAAACTGTACTTCGAACCGCTTACCAAAGAAGACGTTATGGCGATAATAAACTACGAACGTCCGGAAGGCGTGATCGCCTCTCTCGGCGGGCAGACCGCCATCAACCTTGCCGAACCGCTGTCTTCCCGCGGGGTAAAACTCGTCGGTACGGACTGCGCCGCGATCGACAGGGCGGAAAACCGCGAACTCTTCGAAAAACTATTAAGCGAACTCGATATTCCGCGTCCCGAAGGCGTTGCCGTAACGAACATAGAAGACGGCATAAAGGCGGCGGCGCGCATAGGTTATCCCGTTCTCGTCCGTCCGAGTTTCGTTTTGGGCGGCAGGGCGATGCAGATAGTCGGCGACGAAAGATCGCTTTGCCACTATCTAAAAACGGCGGTCGAGATCGACGAAGACAAACCCGTACTCGTAGATAAGTATATCGTCGGCAAGGAAGTCGAGATCGACGCCGTGTGCGACGGGGTGGACGTGTTCGTGCCGGGCATTATGGAACTCGTCGAAAGGACGGGTATCCACTCGGGCGACAGCATATCGGTCTATCCCGCGTTCTCGATTTCGGACAAGGTCAAGGGAACGATACTTACTTACGCCAAAAAGTTGGGACTCGGCGTGGGCATAAAAGGGCTTTACAACGTACAGTTTATCGTGGACAGGAACGAAAAGGTATACATAATAGAAGTCAATCCCCGTTCATCGAGAACCGTACCTTTTCTTTCAAAAGCGACGGGCTATTCTCTCGCCGACATCGCGACCGAAGTCATTATGGGCAGATCCTTAAAGGAACAGGGTATATTCGGCATATATCCCGAAGAGAAAAAGCGCTATTACGTCAAAGCGCCCGTGTTCTCGTTCAATAAGATAAAGGGACTCGACGCCTACCTTTCGCCCGAAATGAAATCCACGGGCGAGGCGATAGGCTACGACGATAAAATAAACCGCGCGCTGTATAAAGTGCTGACGGCGGCGGGAACGAAACTTAAAAATTACGGCACGGTATTCGCTACGATCGCGGACGCGGACAAGACCGAAGCCCTGCCGCTGATACGCCGATTCTACAATCTCGGTTTCAATATCGAAGCGACTTCCGGCACGGCCAAGTTCTTAAAGGAAAACGGCATACGCACGCACGTTTTGAAAAAGATAAGCGAAGGCAGTATGGAAATAAGGGATTCTATTCGTCAAGGGCATATCGCGTACGTTATCAACACTTCGGCGGTCGGCGCGGAAAGGGAACTGTCGGACGGCGTGGAGATAAGAAAGTACGCGACCGAAAGTAACGTCACGACCTTTACTTCGCTCGACACGGTAAGGGTGCTTTTAGACGTACTCGAAGAGACGACGCTGACCATTTCCACGATAGACGCTTAAAGGATTCGCGAAGGGATACGCTATGAAAAAAACGGTAATGGAGATCTTAAAGACCGAACCGCTGTGCGAAAACGTGTTTAAGTCGGTGTTCGTCGGCGACACTTCGGGAATAACTAACGCGGGGCAGTTCGTAAACGTGAGTATAAAGGGGCTGTATCTTCGCCGCCCCATATCCGTGTGCGACCTAAACGGCGACGAACTCACTCTCGTCTATAAAGTCGTGGGGAAGGGAACGGATATCCTTTCGCGCGCGGAAAGGGGAGATAAGTTCGATATGCTTACGGGACTCGGCAACGGTTACGATCTTTCCGCCGCGGGCGACAGTCCGCTGCTTATCGGCGGCGGCGTGGGCGTTCCGCCACTCTACCTGCTTGCGAAAAGGTTATCGGAAAAAGGAATAAAGATTTCCGTTGCACTCGGATTCAACAGAGATAAAGACGTGTTCTTTACCAAAGAGTTTTCGGATCTCGGCGCTACCGTTTATCTCGCGACGGCGGACGGGTCTCGGGGCGAAAAGGGTTTCGTTACGGACGTCCTTCCCAAAGATTGTTCGTACTTTTACGCATGCGGTCCGGAACCTATGCTTAAAGCGGTGTACCGCGCGACCGATTCTCAGGGCGAATTTTCCTTCGAGGAAAGGATGGGATGCGGGTTCGGCGCGTGTATGGGATGTTCTTGTAAAACGCTGACGGGAAGTAAGCGTATCTGTAAAGACGGGCCCGTGCTTAAAAAGGGTGAAATATTATGGTAAATTCAGATACGAAGGTCGATTTGTGCGGAATAACTCTCGATAATCCCGTGATCGCCGCAAGCGGAACGTTCGGCTACGGTCACGAGTTCGCGGAACTGTTCGACATAAACGTGTTGGGCGCGTTTTCGTGTAAGGGTACGACGCTTAACGCGCGTTTCGGCAATCCCACGCCGAGAATAGCCGAGTGCGCGGCGGGTATGCTGAATTCGGTAGGACTTCAGAATCCGGGCGTAAATAAGGTCGTTTCCGAAGAGTTGCCCAAACTTAAAAAGGTTTACCGCAAGAAGATAATGGCGAACGTAAGCGGTTTTTCCGTCGACGAATACGTAAAAGTCAGCCGCGTGTTCGATAAGGAAGATATAGTCGGGTGGCTGGAAATAAACGTTTCCTGTCCCAACGTACACGGCGGCGGATTGTCTTTCGGTACCGATCCGACGGTGGCGGCGAAAGTGACCGCAGCGGTCAAAAAGGCGACCGTTAAGCCGGTAATAATAAAATTTTCCCCGAACGTCACCGATATAGTGCGGATAGCGAAAGCCGTCGAAGACGCGGGTGCGGACGGCATATCGCTTATTAACACGCTCGTCGGTATGCGTATAGACTTAAAAACCCGTAAACCCGTGCTTAAAAACGTTACGGGCGGGCTTTCCGGTCCCGCGATCTTTCCCGTCGCGCTCAATATGGTCTATAAGACGAGTAAAGCAGTCGGTATCCCCGTCGTCGCGATGGGCGGCGTTTCGTGCGCGGAAGACGTTATCGAAATGATACTCGCGGGGGCTACGGCGGTGGAAGTCGGCGCGGCGAACCTTATCGATCCGTTCGCCTGCAAAAACATTATAGAAAACTTACCGTCGGTAATGGAAAAATACGGCGTGAAGTCGTTAAAAGAAATAAGGGGGCTATCTTAATGGCAAAAGACGTAATAATCGCCTGCGATTTCGACAGCGCGGAAAAGACGTTCGCGTTTTTGGATCTTTTCGGGAACAGAAAGCCTTTCGTAAAGATAGGTATGGAACTGTTTTATTCGGTAGGACCAAATGTCGTCCGCGAGATAAAAAAACGCGGGCATAAGGTTTTTCTGGACCTCAAACTGCACGATATACCGAACACGGTGAAAAAGAGTATGACGGTGCTTTCCGGACTCGGCGCGGACATAGTGAATCTTCACGCCGCGGGAACTACGGCAATGATGAAAGCCGCACTCGAAGGGCTTACCCGAAAAGACGGTACGCGCCCCCTTCTTATCGCGGTCACTCAACTGACTTCGACGGACGAAGAGAGTCTTAAAAACGAACTTCTGATAGATAAGCCCATGGCGGAAGTGGTCGAACGCTACGCCTTAAACGCGTTAAGCGCGGGGCTTGACGGCGTGGTGTGTTCGCCGCTGGAAGCGGAAAAGGTGCATAGAGCGTGTGGGAAAAACTTTCTGACCGTAACGCCGGGCGTCAGGTTCGCGTACGGCGATAAGGGCGATCAGAAACGGGTGACGACCCCCGAAGACGCAAAAAAAGCGGGTTCGGACTATATCGTCGTGGGAAGACCTATAACCGCGGCGGAAGATCCCGTCGCCGCGTACGAAAGGTGCGTAAGGGAATTTATGGGAAACGTAAAGGAGAAATAAAATGGATATATCGAAAAAAGTCGCCGAGACCTTACTTTCGGTGAAAGCGGTGTTCTTCCGTCCGGAAGAACCGTTCGTCTGGGCAAGCGGGATAAAAAGTCCCGTGTATTGCGATAACCGTCTGACGCTTACTTCGCCGTCCGCGCGTCTCGTGATAGAAAACGGATTAGCGGACGTTATCCGCAGGGAATATCCGCAAGCGGAAGTTCTTATGGGCACTTCGACGGCGGGTATCGCGCACGCTGCGATCACCGCGCATATTCTCGGTCTGCCCATGGGCTACGTTCGGGCGGGCGCGAAGGATCACGGCAGGCAGAACCGCATAGAAGGAAAACTCGAAAAAGGGCAGAAAGTCGTCGTGATAGAAGACCTTATATCGACGGGCGGCAGCGTTATCGACACGGTAGACGCTTTGCGCGACGCGGGCGCGGAAGTTTTAGGCGTCGCGAGTATATTTACTTACGGTATGAAAAAGGGGCTGGCACGGCTTAAAGAGTCGAACGTAAAAAACGTTTCGCTTACGAATTTCGACGCGGTGGCGGAAGTCGCCGCCGAGAAAGGATACATAGATCCCGACGACGTTAAAAGACTTATCGCGTTCAGGAACGATCCTTCGGACGAAAGTTGGATAAAAAAGGGAGAATAAAATGAGAAGTCTTATCGATATAACCGATCTGACGCGGGACGAGATCGACGAGATGATGGCCGTCGCCGCCGATATCATAAACCGTCCCGAAGAATATTCGGATAAGTGCAAGGGCAAGAAGATAGCGACGCTGTTTTTCGAACCATCCACCAGAACCCGACTTTCTTTCGAGGCGGCGATGTACGAATTAGGCGGCAACGTGCTGTCGGTAGCAAGCGAGTCGTTATCGTCGGTAGCGAAAGGGGAAAGCGTTTCGGACACCGTGCGGGTGATATCGTCCTACGCCGATATAATCGCGATGCGTTCGGCGAAAGAAGGGGCGGCGTTCGTCGCGGCGGACAGCGCGAGAGTCCCCGTGATAAACGCGGGCGACGGCGGGCATTGTCATCCCACGCAGACGCTTGCCGACCTTTTTACGATATATCGCGAAAAGGGAACTTTCGACGGACTTACCGTGGGCTTTTGCGGGGATCTTAAGTACGGAAGAACGGTGCACTCTCTTATCGCCGCCCTGTCGAGATATAAAAACGTAAAGATAACGCTTATATCCCCCGCGGAATTGAAACTTCCGGATTACGTAAAGACGGGCGTTATAAAAAAAGCGGGTATGGTTTATACGGAAACGGACGATTTCGAAAAATCCCTGCCCGAACTCGATATCATTTACATGACGAGAATACAGAGAGAGCGTTTTGAAGACAGAGCCGAGTACGAAAGGCTTAAAGATTCGTACATACTTACGGCGGAAAAAATGAGATCCGCAAAAAAAGACGCCTGTGTCCTTCATCCGTTGCCGCGCGTAAACGAAATAAGCGTTAAAGTGGACGCAGACCCTCGCGCCTGCTATTTTAAGCAGGTTGAAAACGGCAAATATATGCGTATGGCTCTGATCCTTAAACTACTTGAAGAGAGCAAGGATCCCGTTAAAGAAGATCTGCTTAAAGGACAAGAAATAGTCGTCGGGAAAACGGGCTGCGGGAATCCGCGGTGCATTTCCCAAACCGAACGGGAACTTGAAAAACTTTTTAAGGCGGTCGACGAAGGATCGAAAGTTTACCGTTGCGTGTACTGCGAAAAAAGGGCGGAAACGCCGCAGGTTTTTCGCCATTACGAAATTAAACCGAAAAAATAAGCGATAACCTATGGACTTTACATATTTTTGTTGTATAATTAAAGAGTCGAAAAAATAAAAAGGAGATAGACAATGGCAAAATCGAGACTTATAGGGGATTATCCCGTAATAGGAATAAGACCTACGATAGACGGCAGAAGGGGCAAAGCGAGAATAAGGGAGAGTCTGGAAGACCAAACCATGAACATGGCGAAAGCCGCCAAGAAACTCATAGAAGAGAACGTTTTCTATTCTAACGGCGAGAAAGCGAAAGTAATAATCGCGGACACGACGATAGGCAGAGTCGCGGAAGCGGCGGCCTGTGCGGACAAGTTCAAAAAAGCGGGCGTCGATATAACCTTAACGGTAACACCCTGCTGGTGTTACGGCGCGGAAACAATGGATATGGATCCTATGACCATAAAAGCGGTGTGGGGCTTTAACGGAACGGAACGTCCCGGCGCAGTTTATCTTGCGGCGGTACTTGCGACGCATAACCAGAAGGGACTTCCCGCGTTCGGGATATACGGACACGAAGTTCAGGACGCGGACGACACGGAGATACCCGAAGACGTAAAAGAAAAGATACTGAGATTCAGCCGTGCGGCAGTGGCGGTGGCGACCATGCGCGGTAAATCCTACCTGCAGATAGGATCGGTGACCATGGGTATAGGCGGTTCTATCATAAGTCCCGAATTTTTCGAAGAATATCTCGGTATGAGAGTGGAAAGCGTAGACGAAGTGGAAATAATCCGCCGTATGACCGAAGGCATTTATTCGAAAGCGGAATATCATAAGGCGCTTGCCTGGATAAAAGAAAAATGTAAACCCGATTTCGATAAGAACCCGAAGGAAGTGCAGAGAACGGACAAGCAGAAGGAAAAGGACTGGGAATTCACGGCGAAGATGGCGTGTATAATAAAGGATCTTTTCAACGGGAATAAAAACTTACCGAAAGGGAACGAAGAAGAGAAAGTCGGGCATAACGCGATAGTCGGCGGATTCCAAGGGCAGAGACAGTGGACGGACTTTTACCCCAACTGCGACTTCCCCGAAAGCATCCTGAATTCGTCTTTCGACTGGGAAGGCGCGAGAGAACCTTATATACTCGGCACGGAAAACGACACCTTAAACGCGACGGGTATGCTGTTTATGAAGTTATTGACGGGCAGAGCGCAGATGTTCGCGGACGTAAGGACGTACTGGTCTGGCGACGCGGTAAAGAGAGTGACGGGCTACGAGATAGAAGGTAAAGCGAAAGCGGCGGACGGGTTTATACACCTAATAAATTCGGGTGCTTGCTGCGTGGACGCCTGCGGAGAAGTAAAAGACGATAAGGGTAATCCCACGATGAAGAAATGGTGGGAAGTGACCGATAAAGATATAGACGTTATGATGAACGCGACGACGTGGCCTTACGCGGACCTTGGATATTTCCGCGGCGGCGGGTATTCGTCGAGATTCGTAACGCGTGCCGAAATGCCGGCGACTATGATAAGGCTCAACCTTATTAAAGGGTTAGGACCTGTCTTACAGATAGCGGAAGGGTGGACGATAAAACTACCCGACGAAGTTACGGATAAACTCTGGAAGAGAACGGATTATACCTGGCCTTGCACTTGGTTTACGCCGAGAATAACGGGTAAGGGCGCGTTCAAGTCCGCTTACGACGTAATGAATAACTGGGGTGCAAATCACGGGGCAATCTCTTACGGGCATATAGGTGCGGATTTGATAACTATGTGTTCGATGCTTCGTATCCCCGTATGCTTACACAACGTGGACGAAGACAAGATATACAGACCAACGGCGTGGAACGCGTTCGGTATGGATAAGGAAGGGCAGGACTACCGCGCTTGCGCGGCTTACGGCCCGATGTATAGAAATATCAAGTGAAAAGATAAAAAATGAAAAGCGTGTGGTAGAAAGCAACCGCACGCTTTTTCGTTTAAACGAAACGAAGAGACGATTCAAAGTTGAACGACGAAAAAAAGTCGGAAAAAATTTTCGGACAAGATGAATATTACGATCTAAAGCGGCATATATATTTCTACGGACAAAGGGAGGAGAGAAAAATGGACGAAAAAAAAGAGTATGAAGAAATGATCGATATGCCCGAAAGCACTTGCAGCGTAAAGGTGAAAAAAGCGAAGAAACCGCTTTTTGCGAAAAAGACGCGCAAGCGTCGCGCCGGTTCGGAGGCGGTGAAGAACGAAGTTATCGACATGGTAAACGCCGCGGCGGAGAAAACCGAAGAGTCGGATATAAAGGCGGAAACCGCCGAAGCGCAGACATTACGGGAGACGCAGACCACCGCCGAGATAAAGCAAAAGGCAAAATCGCCGAAGAAAAAATTCAAATTCGCGATATCGGGCGTCGGTATAGGCGTATTTGCTATAGTGGCTTTGACTCTCGCTATAATTATGACGAACGCCGTGTTCCCGAACAGCGCGATAAACGTCTTTTTCCGTTCGGTATTTGGAACGGAACAAAAGACCGTCGCGGATACGCGGGTGTTTTCCGATTTCGACGTATCCCTGCCTTACGGCGAAGTGTCGCTCGATAACGGCGTTATAACCTTAAACGAGAAAGGCAGCCTTTATTCTACGGCTGACGGTGCGGTCGAAACGCTCTCTAAAGGCGAAGACGGTAAGTTCACTATGCTTATCCGCCACAGCGACAACTTCTTTACCGCGATAACGGGTATGGATTACGCTTACTTCGGGATAGGCGATCAGGTGCGTCGTACCGTTCCCGTGGGTTACGCGAACGGCACGGGTGCGACGGTCTGCTTTTTAGACGGCGACAATTCGGTCATAGCGAGTTATACCGTAAGCGACGACGTCGTTTTATGGGCGGCGTAAACTTCTCGATACACCCTTTATTCTTCCTGTTCGGCGTTTATTACGCTTTAACGGGAAGAATATTCGTTTTTTTGATCTATACGATCACCGCCGTCGTCCACGAATTAGGTCACTCGTTTGCGGCGGCACGGCGGGGGTACAGATTAAATTCGATAGTGCTTATGCCTTTCGGGGCGGTTATTTCGGGCGACGACGAACTTTCGGTAAGAGATCAGACGGCTATCGCTTTGGCGGGACCGCTTACGAACGTCTGCGTAGGGCTTTTGTTCGTGGCGTTCTGGTGGTTATTCCCCGAAACTTACGCTTTTACCGACGTCGTCGCCGAAGCGAACTTCGCGATCGCCGCCGTAAACCTTCTGCCCGTTTTCCCCTTGGACGGCGGCAGAGTGCTTTATTCTTTTCTGGCGGTAAGATTTTCGCAAAAAACAGCGAAAAAAGTCTGCGCGGCGGTAGGCGCGGTATCCGCACTCGGACTTTTGGCGCTGTTTATCGCAAGTCTTTTTTATACCATTAATCTTTCGTTCCTGTTTTTTTCGCTCTTTATTCTTTTCGGCGCGTTCGCGGGGAAAAAGAAAAACGCTTACGTCCGACTCTTTACGGGACTTGATCCCCGAAAATTACGGCGCGGCGTTCCGTACAGAAAGCAGGCGATAGACGGGGACGCGAAGTTAAAAGATCTTATCCGTATTCTCGACGCGGAGGCGATAAACGAAGTGGCGGTTTTCTCGGACGGAAAAGAAAAATTTCTCTTTTCGCAAGAAAAGATCCTGAAAATCGCGGAAAGCGGCGATCTCAACGCGCCGATAAAAAACTTTATATGACGGCGCGATCGCCATATTTTGTGGTCGAAAATTTTTTCGGCACAAAATATCGGATTTAATTAAAAAACCCGTAAAAAAACCCGAAAAAGATTAAAAAAAGCGCGAAAAAACTTGACAGCGCGGCGGTCAAATGATAGAATAAATTAGCATCTCGGTTCGGGGTGTTAATTTTTTCGTGGAAAGAAGGTGGCACTATGGCTGCAAAAGGTAACAGGGTTAAGATCACTTTGGCTTGTACGGAATGCAAGCAGAGGAATTACGATACCTTTAAAAACAAGAAGAACGACGCCGAAAGGATCGAGATAAAGAAGTATTGTAAGTTCTGCAAAAAACACACGGCGCATAAAGAAGCCAAATAAGTTCCGTTTTATCGGGATTTCAGGAGTAAACCATGGCATTTAAAAAGAAAATCGCTCCAAACGAAGAAGTCGTAGTAAGCGACAAGTCGAAGGACGTAAAAAAAGACGCGAAGAAAAAGGAAAAGAAACCCGGCTTTTTTAAAAGACTCGGCGGAAAGATCAAGGACGTCTTTTCCGAGTTAAAGAAAGTGTCCTGGCCCGGTTTTGCCAAAGTGGTGAAACAGACGGGCGTCGTTTTAGTCGTCGTTCTCGTCTTTTTGGTAGTCATATTCGGTTTCGATTTCGGCCTGCAGGCGCTTTTGAAACTTATTTCGCCGAGTTAAAAGGGGAGAAATAATGGCAATAGAAGACGCAAAATGGTACGTTATCCACACCTACTCGGGTTACGAGGCGATGGTGAAAGACTCTTTGGAAAAACTTATCGAGAACAATAACCTGCAGGAAAACATTTTCGAGATCCAGATCCCTACCGAAGAGACCTTGGAAGAAAAGGCGAACGGCAAGAAAAAAGTCGTCGAAAGGAAAAAATTCCCCTGCTACGTTTTTCTTAAAATGATCCTTACGAACGATCTTTGGTATCTCATTACCAACACCCGCGGCGTAACGGGGTTCGTAGGTCCTATGGGTCGCCCCCTTCCTTTAACCGAAGAAGAAGTCGCGAGAAACGGGTTGGAACATCCGAAGAATATTCAGGTCGATTTTATTCCCGGGGACAACGTTCAGATCGTTTCCGGTCCTTTGGAATCGTTTATCGGAAAGGTCGTTTCCTTGAACGAATCCGCGCAGAAGGTTCTCGTCAACGTCGAAATGTTCGGCAGGAACACAGACGTCGAAGTGGAATTTATTCAGGTCAAAAAGGTAAACGCCGAGATCCCCGAAGGGAAATAGGTCGGCGCGCGCCGTTAGGCGCAAACATTATATATTATAGCGTAATCACGGCATAGCCCGTTTTTACCGTGGGAGTTGCGTTAAATTCTTACACTGGCGCGACGCTATTACCACCAAATAGGAGAAACATTATGGCAAAGAAAGTTACAGCAATCGTAAAACTGCAGTTGCCCGCAGGCAAGGCGACTCCCGGTCCGCCCGTCGGTTCTACCTTAGGTCCGCACGGAATCAATATTCCGGGATTTACCAAGGAATTCAACGAAAAGACGGCGAGTCAGGCGGGACTCATCATCCCCGTCGTGATGACGATCTATCAGGACCGTTCGTTCACGTTCGTATTAAAGACTCCGCCCGCGCCGGTGCTTATCAAAAAGGCTTGCGGAATAGAGACGGCGAGTGCGCGTCCCAACAAGGACAAAGTCGCCAAGATCACCAAGGCGCAGGTAGAAGAGATAGCCAAACTCAAAATGCCCGACCTTAACGCCAACACGATAGAGGCGGCTATGAGTATGATCGCGGGTACTGCGAGAAGTATGGGTATCGAAGTAGTAGATTAAGAACGATTCTTGAAAGTGGGAGGGGGAAACCCCGAACGTACCACGGGAGGTAAATTAAATGAAACACGGAAAAAAATATTTAGAAAGCGCTAAAAACATAGAAAAAGCAAAACTCTACGAAGCGGACGAAGCGATCGCACTCGCCATCGAAGGCGCGAAAGCAAAATTCGACGAAACGATCGAACTTCACGTTCGTCTGGGCGTAGATCCGAAGCAAGCCGATCAGCAGGTCAGGGGCGTTATCGTCCTTCCCAACGGAACGGGTAAAGTCGCGAGAGTCTTGGTCCTTGCAAAAGGTCCGAAAGCGGACGAAGCGAGAGAAGCGGGCGCGGATTACGTCGGCGCGGAAGAGATGATCCAGAAGATCCAGACTGAAAACTGGTTCGATTACGAAGTCATTATCACCACCCCCGATATGATGGGACTCGTCGGTCGTATCGGTAAGATTTTGGGACCTAAA
>JAFZXG010000141.1 GCA_017616925.1 Clostridia bacterium
CCGCTTCCGAAAGATACTCTTTAAGAAAGTTTACAATAGATAAATTTATTTCGCTCTCTTTCGCGCCCGTAAGGCTTCCTATCGCTCCGTCGTCTATACCGCCGTGCCCCGCGTCGAGAACGATCTTTATCCCGTTCGCGCTTGCTTTCGCGTCGCTTTTAAAAAGCGCGTTCAGACAGATGATAAAAGCGAAAACCGACGCCAGAAAGACGGCGAAAACCGCAATTTTCTTACCCCTTAAAACTATCATAAAACACCCCGAATTGTTGATAAGTCCGCGTCGGCGGTAAGGTTATCAACATTTTAACCGGCTTTTAACAGAAAAATGTTGATAACTTCGTTCAAGGTATTTTATTAAAAAAAGCCGTGAAATATAACGCTATTTCACGACTTTTATTGTATTCAAACAGGATTATTTTTCCTTTTTTTCTTCGACCTTTATTTCTACTTCTCTGAAATAGCCGAAGTCGGATACGGTCAGATCGGAAACGTACCTTTCGGACACTTCGGGAACGCCCTTCTCTATATACTGTTTTACCAGCGTCTTTAGACTCAGCGATCTCGATCCCCTTTGAGAACGTTCCTTAAACTCCGCTATGGCGTGGCTAAGTCCTACGTCCTCGTAAACGCGCGTGGCAATACGGTTCCTGTGCCGTTTGTTATTGCCGTCGAAGTAATAAAATATGCTTTGCAGCAACGACTCCGAGACGGTTTCGTCCACGTTATTTCTCGAAGAATAAGCGGAAAGTCGGAAAACACCTATCTTCTTTGAAATCAGATCCAAAAGATCGGCGTCCCCGCCTACGCTGCCGATATTGTCCGCAAGCGCGATCACTTTCTTATCGTCAATATTCTTTTTCATCTTATAAACGAAATTCGCATAGTTGGGCTTACCGCTCAAATCGACGATTATTTCGTTATTAGGCGCGGGTAAATTGCAGAAAAGCAATATATCGGCTTTCGGCTCGTCGGAAAGTTCCGCGCCGGAAACGGATATAGCGCTGTTTATTCTCCTTTCGGTATTCTTGTCGGTAAGATTAGCGTAAATCGGACAGATTTTGGGCGAAAAGTTCTTTATTTCGATCTCGATCCTCGTTAAAAACGCCTGCGCAGCCCCGTCGCTACCGTATTTAAAATCTACGGAATTTTCTTTTTTCTTTAACAGCCGTTCGATTTTTTTAAAGTCCATCGAATAGTAGCCGTAAAGCGACGCAGCGTCGCCCGTGATCATCAGTCTGTCTATAGTGTTTCCGACGGATTTTAAGGCACTCCTTAACAAAAGGAGGTTCTTTTTTCTTCTGTCCGTATAATCTTTTAAGTACGGCTCGCATATAGGCAAAAGAACGCGTTTATTGTCGGAATACGCCTTCTTTCCTATAACTTTTTTCTTTCGTAGATGTTCGTTCTGACCGAAAAGGAATATTTCTTCCCCGCAGATCCCGTAATATTCTGGTTCTCCTTCACCGCAGGTCGTAGGCAGTGATCTCATAAGCGAAGCAAAAGCGTAAATCTTGAGTTCCCGCCTTTCTTTTTTTAATTCCGAAAGCAGTCCGAACCTTGCGTAAAGTTCCTTTTTTGAAAGGTAATGCTTTCTCGACGGCACTACTCCGCCGTATAAAAGCGCGTCCAAAGAAATTATAAGGTAATCTGCGTCTTTGCACTCGTAAGACAGAAATTTCCGTATCTTGACAAAATCGGCGGGTACGTCGTTAATACAAAGATGTTCTTTCTTGGGTAAAACCAAATTAAAGTCCTTGTTTTTCTCTGACAGTAGCGCGGGGAACGAATAGTTCACCGACTCTGCGTCCTGCGATAAGTAAACTATTTTCAGCATAAGTTTTTCCGTTCGTGTTTTAAGTTATTTTCCGTAGTTTTTTTTATTTTACCATAAAAATCGAAATATGGCGCAATTTTTTTAAAAAAATGAATTAAAAAGCATTTTTACAACTGTTTTTATTTATAACAAACATAAATACGATATGTTGTATTTGGAAACATATATACCCGTGCTGCGCTTACGGTATATAAGTTTGTCTCGCACCGACGGTGAACCTAAAACAATACGAAGCCGTTTACCGTTTATCAAAACCACTAAATAAATTGTATCCGCGCTCTAAAACGCAAGCATTTCTCGCGCGATACTATTTATTTTGTGCGTGCAAGCACGCAAACGGTTTCTACGTGCTTTGTATTTGGAAACATATCGAAAGGTATAACCTTTTCAATTTTATAATTTCCGTCGCCGTTACCGAACACGAGATTTTTTCCGTCGTAAACGAGCGATCCCGTAATAAGTCCGACGTCCCGTGCGAGAGTCGAAGGCATACAGGAAACGTAAACGATTTTTTCCGCACCGCTGATTTTAACGGCGTTTATGACGTTTATATCGCAACCTTTTCGCGGTGGATCAAGAACTATGGCGAACCTGCCCGATATCTCGTTGATTATGTCTGGCATAATATCTTCGCATTTGCCAAGATAATTACTGATTTTATCGCATAAACCGTTTTCTTTTGCGAGATCGTTTGCTATTTCCACCGCTTCGGGTACGATCTCTATTCCTATCGCCTTTTTAACGTCTTTAGACAGTATCACGGTCATAAGCCCCGCGCCGCTATATGCGTCGATCACGGTAAGTTCTTCGTCCTTTCCTATCTCGGATTTTACCGCGCCGTAAAGTTTTTCGCACACACACGTATTTACCTGCGTAAAACTTCTTACGCCCACTTTATATTTTATGCCGAGCATCGTCGAAGCGTAATCGGTCCTGCCGCAAATATAACGAAACTCGTCTCCTAAAACGACGTTGTTTTTCAAAGTATTTATATTCTGATACAGCGAAAATTCGTTATTCAGGTGCTTTTTCAGTATCGAAACGAGTTTTTCCTGTTCTTTTAAGGGCTTATTATTCGGCGTTACGACGGCTATTATCAAATTGCCGTTCACTTCTCTTACGACGATCTCTTTAAGGTCACCCGTGCCGCGTATCTCGTCGTAGC
>JAFZXG010000142.1 GCA_017616925.1 Clostridia bacterium
GCGAAGAAGATATCGACGAAAAGAAGATAATATCAATGCGCGCGGTCATACAATCGATGACGAAGAGAGAAAGGGAAAACCCGAATATAATAAACTCTTCGAGAAAGACGCGTATCGCGAAAGGCAGCGGAACGAGCGTTCAGGAAGTAAACAGAGTTCTTCGTAATTTCGAACAGACCAAGCAGATGATGAAACAAATGAAGAATAACAAGATGTTCAGGTTTTAACGCTTTAAGCGTAAAATAAAAAATTTTTTAGCCAAAGAAGGCAAAAGGAGAAATAAAAATGGCAGTAAAAATGAGATTGACGAGACTCGGAGACAAAAAGTCGCCTTTCTACCGTATCGTAATCACGGACAGCAAGAAAGCGAGAGACGGCGAGTATATCGACAAAGTCGGGCATTACAACCCCACGACCGTTCCCGCGGAAGTGGTGATCGACGAAGAGAAGGCGAAGAAATGGATCGCTAACGGCGTTCAGCCGACCGATACCGTTAAAAACCTTTTGGTGAACGCGGGAATACTCCCGAAGCCCACCAAACTTTCGCCCGCCAAGACCAAGGTCAGAAAGAAAAAGTAAGGTAGTTTAGTATGTTGGATCTTATAAAATTCGTTATAGAGACTTTCGCGGAAGATCCCGATGGCGTCAAATACGAAGTGATAGAAGACGGCAACGTCGTGAACGTTACCGCGTTTTTAAAATCTTCGGATATGGGCAAAGTCATAGGTAAGGGCGGAAAACTCGCTAAAGCGCTTCGCACTCTCGTCCGCGCGGGAAGTCAGAAGGAAAACAAGAGATACAATCTCGAAATAAAGGAACTCGGCTGATTTTAAGTGCAGGAAACTTTTAAGATCGGTTTAGTTTTAAAGCCGCAAGGCGTAAGGGGCGAACTTAAAGTTCAGTCCCTTTCGGGCGATATAAACCGATTCAAAAACTTAAAAGAAGTCGTCATAGACGACGCGACCTACCGTATCTTAAAAACGAAAATCGTTTCGGATACGGTTTTCGTCGCGTTAGACGGCGTTTTCGACAGAAATACCGCGGAAAATTTCCGCGGCAAGTTTCTGTGCGTAAAAAGGGAAAACGCGATAGAACTAAAAGACGGCGAATACTTTATCGCGGACTTAATAGGAGCAACTCTTTCGGACGAGAACGGCAGGATCGGCAGAATAACCGAGATAGTAAACGCCAAAACGGATATTTTCACGGTTTTATGCGACGACGGGAAAGTTCTGCGTTTTCCGTTTCTTAAAGACCTGCTTATAAGCGTGGACGTAAATCGCGGCGAAGTGGTCGTAAGAAAAAAGCGGCTTTCGGAGGTGGGAGTATATGAAGATTGATATTTTAACTCTCTTTCCCGAAATGTTCGCACCCTTAAAATCGAGTATTTTAGGCAGGGCTACCGAAAGCGGAAAACTCGAAATAAACGTACACGATATAAGGGACTTTACCGAAAACAAGCACAAAAAATGCGACGACGCGCCCTTCGGCGGCGGCGCGGGTATGGTAATGACCGCACAGCCCGTCGGCAGCGCGATAGAGTCCGTCGATCCCGAACATAAGGCGAAAAGGATCTATCTTTCGCCGCGCGGCAGAGTGTTTAACCAGACGATAGCGAAGGAATACGCCGACACGGGCAATATTCTGCTGCTTTGCGGGCATTACGAAGGCGTGGACCAGCGTGCCATCGATCTTTTTATCGACGAAGAACTTTCGGTCGGCGATTACGTCTTAACGGGTGGAGAGATTCCCGCTATGGCGGTTACCGACGCGGTGAGCCGTTATGTAGACGGGGTGATAAACCGCGAATCCTTAAAAGAAGAAAGTTTTTCAAACGGACTTTTAGAATACCCGCAGTACACTCACCCGCAGGAATACAGGGGGCTTAAAGTTCCCGACGTTCTGCTTTCGGGAAATCACGCCGAGATAGACAAGTGGCGCGCGGAAAAGGCGAGAGAGATAACCGAAAAGTCCCGCCCCGACCTTCTGGAGAAGTGATATGAAACATCTGCAATGGTTCCCGGGGCATATGACCGCCGCTATGCGTATGATGGAAGAGTCCTTAAAACTCGTGGACGGGGTAATTATCGTACTCGACGCGAGATGCCCGCGCGCGTCTATAAACAAAAAACTCGACAAACTTTTTATAAACAAAAAAGTGCTGTACGTCTTAAATAAAAGCGACCTTATAGAGAAAAAAGACGCGGTAAAAACGGTTTCGGAGTTTAAAAACGAAGGACGGGTTGCGATTTCGGCGTCCGCAAACGACAAAAAGTCGGTTGACTTTCTGTATCAATCGGTTCTGGAACTGTTAAAAGACAAAATCGAAAAAAACAGGGAACGGGGCGTAAATAAGCCCATGCGCGTTATGGTCGCGGGTATTCCCAACACGGGGAAATCCACCATTATAAACGCTTTGGCGGGCGGTAAAAAGACGGTGACGGGCAATAAAGCGGGCGTTACGCGCGGAAAACAATGGGTGAAGATCGGCGAAATAGAACTTCTCGACACCCCCGGCACCATGCCCCCCGCGTTCGACGATCAGACGTTAGCAAAACACCTTGCCTACGTCGGATCTATGAACGATGCTAATATCGACTTTAAAGACCTTGCCGCCGAGTTTATTTCGGAACTTATCGAAAAATACCCCGAAACCCTTAAAGAAAAATACGGTTTGGAAAGTATAGATTCCGTTCCCGAAGTATTCGACGGGATATGCGAACGCCGCGGATTCGTAAAAAAAGGCGGGATCTACGACTACGACAGATGTTCGGTAGCGGTGATCGACGATTTCAGAAAGGGCAGAACGGGTAAGATCATTTTAGACTGATGAACGACTTTTCGTACGAAAGTAAACATTTGAATAACGGCTGTAAATTCGTCGCGGGAGTAGATGAAGTGGGCAGAGGTCCGCTTGCGGGGCCCGTGGTATGTTGCGCGGTGATAATGCCGACGGACGATCTTATAGACGGAATAAGAGACAGCAAGAAACTTTCCGAAAAGAAACGCGAAGAACTCGATAAGAAGATACGCGAAAAGGCGGTCGCGCTGTCTGTCTCGGAAATATCGCCGGAAGAGATCGACGAGATAAATATTTTGGAAGCGGTGAAAAAATGTATGACGGGTGCTGTAAACGGGCTGAAAGTAAAGCCCGATATTACTCTCGTTGACGGTATCGACACCAGACTTCCGATAAACGCCGAGTATATAGTAAAGGGCGACGATAAGAGTTATACGATAGGTTGCGCTTCGATCGTCGCGAAAGTTTACAGGGACAAACTTATGAAAGAGTACGATAAACTCTATCCCGAATACGCTTTCGCGAAGAACAAAGGGTACGGCACGAAGGAGCACATAGATAAAATAAAGGAGATAGGTCCTTGCAGTTTGCACCGAAAGACTTTCATAAAAAACTTCTGGGACGGGCGGGAGAGAACCGCGCCGCAAAATACTTAAAGAGCGCGGGGTACGATATTCTCGCCAGAAACTTTAAGACTCGCGTCGGCGAGATAGATATTATCGCCCGAAAAGACGGGATTACGGTTTTCGTCGAAGTGAAAACCAGATCGTCGGACGATTTCGGCGCGCCGTCCGAAGCGGTGGGGGCGAAAAAGCGCCAAAAATACGCTGTCGTCGCGCAGGAATATCTGCTTAAAGAAAAATGCGGGGACGTGCCGTGCAGGTTCGACGTGGTGGAGATAGAAGACGACAGAATAAATCATATCGAGAACGCATTTTCTATTTAAAATCGCTTGCCAAGGCAAAAAAATTATGATAATATAGTATGGCTGTATAGGGCTTCGGGCGTTCCGCTTACGGCAAGATCCGTAATGAACGTTTGGTAAAATAGGAGGTAAAGCAATATGAGCAAAGTGATAGACGCGATAAACAAAGAAAACGTAAAAGAGAATATTCCCGAATTCGCGGTGGGCGACACCGTAAAGGTAATGGTAAAGGTCATAGAAGGCGATAAGGAAAGATTGCAGGCTTTCGAAGGTATCGTTATAGCGAGAAAGCACGGCGGTATTTCGGAGACTTTCACTGTAAGAAGAATATCTTACGGCGTGGGGGTGGAAAAGACCTTCCCGATCCACTCGCCGAAAGTCGCGGATATAAAGGTAGTCCGTCACGGTCAGGTACGCCGCGCCAAACTCTACTATCTGCGCGAACGCACGGGTAAGGCGGCTAAGGTCAAAGAAGTCGCTAAATAAAAAGAAAAGACAAAAGAACTTCCGTTTGAAAGTTCTTTTTTTTCACTCTTTTTTTGATCAATAAAGTTTACATTTCGCCCGAAATAATATATAATAATTTTATTATAAGCAAGATCATAATGGCGTAGTTTGTGTAAACTGCGGGGGAAACCCGTTTTTACCGCGGAGAAGAAAATGCTGGCTAAAACTCAATGCTATACGTTAATAGGGCTGAACGGAGTTCCCGTCTGCGCGGAAGTCGACGTGGGCAATGGTCTGCCGTCTTTCGATATCGTGGGGCTCGGCGATACCGCGGTAAAGGAATCCAAAGAACGCATACGCGCCGCGATAAAGAACAGCGGTATGAGTTTACCCGCCAAAAAGATAGTGTGCAATCTCGCGCCCGCGGACGTGAAAAAGGAAGGTTCGGCTTTCGACCTGTCGCTTGCGGTGGGGCTGCTTAAAGCCTTCGGGCAACTCGTCTTCGGCGACGATAAGACCGTATTTTTAGGCGAACTGTCTTTGGACGGATCGTTAAGGAAGGTAAACGGCGTTCTGCCAATACTTATTTCCGCGCTTTCGGACGGGTATAAAAAGTTCGTTATCCCCGCGGACAATGCGAGAGAAGCGTCTTTCGTGGACGGCGCGGAAGTTTATCCCGCAAACAGTTTAAGGGAAGTTATAGATCATCTTTCGGGCTATAAACCGCTTGAAAGGGTAGTGCCGCTCGATTATCTTAAAGAGAGAGTCAAAAGGACTTATTCCGAAGACCTTTCCTTTATAAAAGGACAGAAGGTAGCGAAACGCGCTTTGGAAGTCGCGGTATCGGGCGGGCATAATATTCTGTTCGTGGGCGCGCCGGGAACGGGCAAGACCATGCTTGCGAAGTGTATTCCGACCATAATGCCCGATATGACCAAGGAAGAA